>JADGAB010000025.1 GCA_015232245.1 Magnetococcales bacterium
TAGCCCGAACTAAAAAACGCGATTTTTTTTCACGTTTTTCTTCAGGAAGAGCATACCATCAATTCAACACAATATCCAACGTAGTGCCCGCAATGCTCGCCGTGCTCGTCCCGATCTGATAACCCGCATTCATGCTCCAATCCCCGGCTCTGACTTTGCTGGCACTATTCCTGGCTGTCTTCCGTTGCGGTCTCGGGAGACTCGGTCGTGTCTCTGGCATCTGAGTTGCCGGTACTCCTTGGTTGTACCAATTTCGGTTGTTCCCGCTCTGGTTGTCCCTGCTCCGGTTGGGCTTGAGGTGCATTGCCACGCACAGGTTCGTTGCGCGCTGCCAATGAACTTTGCGGCCAGTTACTGAGTTGATTGGTGCCAAGCATGTCTTCCTGCTGAATATTTTTAGCATTCTGTAATGCCGCATCCAGCAGTGCTGCAATCATATCGGGCGAGCCCGATTTGTTGACTACAGTGGCCGAGAATGCTGCGACGCTACGGTCAGATAGACCTTGCATCCGGCTGGATAGATCCTGGGCGACAGAATTGAGCCGATTCTGTGTTGAACTCCCTTCAACCTGTTTGGTCCATTCCTGAGCAAGGCGCTCATTAAAGGAATCCAGTGTGTTGACCTCTGGCAACCCATTGATTTTATGAACCATGTAGCCGTCAAAACCCTGCATGCTACGGTCACGTAGAGCCGAGAGCTTAATCATGGTCATGCCGCTTACACAGGCTGCCTGACCGTTGATCGCACTCACCTGTCCTGCCTTCTTGACCAATCCTGATGTGCCAGACATCAAGACCAACCAACCTTTGTCGGAGTCAGAGTGTACTCCAGCCTCAGCAACCTTCAGACCATTCCAGCCCGAAATCAGGACATCTCCGGTCTCACGGTTGCGGGCAGTCAGTTCATTGATGTCCACATATAGACGGTCAAAACCGTAGCCACCAATCCCCTCATCGGCGTTGAGGCTCAAATTACCCTGAGTCTTGATTTGAGGCTGAAGCCATGATCCAACAACTATGATGTCTTTGCCAGAATCCAACGCGACATCGCCAGCATGGGACTGCAGGTGAGATATCTGAATCATCCCGCCTGAATTGATCGTGATGGTTCCGGTGTCGGTGGTCACCGATGTATTTGATTTCATCAGCCACTCTTTGGTGACGTCCACAGTCACCACCCCAGAGCCATGATGGACATGAATGCCTGAGTCACGAAGAAATATTTTCGCTCCTGCCAACCGAATACTGCCCACTTGGCTCTCTATGACGGAGACCTCGACATCACCAGTCACATTAGCAGTGATTGTACCACCATCGGTAGATATCTCACTGGTCTTGCTCATGGAGAGACCACCGGTCGCCGTCACATTGATTTGACCCGTGCCACCCGTCTGCAGCCCCGTATCACGCAGCATCAGGTTTGCGCTCCCCAGGGTGATCGACCCGCTGTCGCTCTTGATGAGGGAGACCTCCACATCACCGGTGGATGTTGCGTTGATGTTGCCGGTATCTGTCGTGATATGGCTGGCCGTGCTCATGAACAGGTTTCCGGATGAGGTGGTTGTGATGTTGCCCGCTCCTCCGGTTTGCAGGCCTGTGCCATTGAGCGTCAGTTTTTTCGTGCCCAGCGTGATGTTGCCAGTCGAGCTCTTGATGACGGAGACCTCCACATCACCAGCCACGCTGGAGATGATATTGCCACCCACAGTGGATATCTCACTGGTGCTGCTCATCATCAAAGACTCTGCACCCGTGTTGATCTCTCCTGCGGCACTCTTAATGGCAGAACCGTCATTCATTGTCATCGCGCCATTGGCAATGATGGTCACGTTTCCGCTGCCGGCCACGTTGATTCCTGTACCATTCAGCGTCAATGCCTTGCTGGTCAGGACAAGAGAGCCACCGGTGCTTGTCATGGTGGCCAGTGAAACGGCACCGCCAGAGTTCACCGTCATGTTGCCACTCGTGCTGCCAAGTGTCGACAGAGTAGAGGCCCCGGTCACAGTCACATTGGCTTGACCTGAAGTGGTACTGAGTACCGCCGCCGTCTCCATGGAGAGGTTTCCGGTTACATTGATATTAATGTCGCCACCGTTGGCAACATTAACACCCTGACGCACCAGGGTAGTATTCCCGTCCAGATTGAGGCAGATATTCCCCGTCGTGGTCTGAGCAGACAGGGTTGTCGCTGTGGCATTCAAGGGGGCCAGCAGGCTGCCGGTGCCCTGCTCGGAAGTCAGACGCACATCACTGGCAGTAATCTGCTGAGTCACGCTGCCAAGGGGTGAAAAAGTCAGTGTCGTTCCCGACAGATCCAAAGTGGCGACATTCAGGCGCAACGTCTGACCACCCGGCATTTCGGTCATCGTCAAGGCGCCTCCACTGACTTTGAGGCTGGGTGCGGTTTGACCGGTAACGGGAGTGCTCAACTCCAAATTCTGCACACCACCGAAATGCACCGTATCGCTGCCACCTGCCAGCAAACCATTGCCAAAATCCACATTGGTGTTCGTGCCGGTCAACACCAGTGCAGGTTCTGTCGTCCCCTCCGAACGAATGCCTCCGAGAAATTGCACCTGTGCGGCATTGCTGATGAAGAGATGTCCACCGTTGCGCATGACCACCTGATCGGTAAAGATCACCGAACCTGTCGCTGTAATGGAGATGTCACCCTCGACATACAATCGATCATTGAAAGTGACATTCTGGCCTCCCGTGACTACCAGACCTTCCAGGTCAGCCAGGGTTTCGACACGCATCGAAAATCCAGAGGCAACCCCTTCCAGGTCACCCAGGCTTGATCGGGAGGCGCTCAGAAGATCACCGACCTGGTATCCGCCACCCAGGGAATTCAATACAACACCGGTTACAATACCGCCCTCCACCGTGACGGTTGCTGTGGCCGACGCGCCAGAACCACCGGTCAGGCTGACATTGGTGTAGACACCGGACTTGTATGATTGCCCACCAGACACGATCGTCACACTGCCCACACCATCGCCAACCCGACCATTGACGGTAATACCATGTCCATTGCCATTCAAGGTAAGCACATCGTGGTCGCCCAGGCCACCATTGATGCGACCGGATACCACGATGTCACTCAATGCGGCAGGGCCAACACCCAGACTGACGGTACCGTTGATCTTCAAGGAGTCGTCAATTAACAACCCCTCGCTCATGATCAGGTCAGTGCCATCATCAAAGGTCGTGGTTTTGCCAGAGCCGTAGATCTGCAAGGAGGTACCATTCAACGTCCCGCCAATCTGAATTTCACCTCCCTTGCCCTGCGCCATCAGCACCAGGGGCGTGTTCAGAGTCAAGGTCGAACCGGATTGTCCGACATTAATCGGGTTGGAGCCACCATCCGCGCCCAGCACCAACGACGGCAGGTTTTTCGCCGCCAGGGATTTCGGATCGATCTGCACGCCGCCATCCGCTGCATTGCCACCCAGACTGATTGGCATGGTCGAACTGGCTGGCACGATCTGCAAGGCGTTACCGGAACTGACCTTGGTGAGGTCGACGAGACCTGCCCCCTGGGGTGTTATCGCATGCACACTGCCCGGCAACTCGAACGCTACCGCGCTGCCATTCTCTGCGTAGGTGTAGAGATTGCCATTGAGCATGACATGCGTCGGATCAACGCCGATGAAGTCATACGCATCCGCATACAGGTTTCCTTCAATACTCAGGTGGTCGGCGGTAATCTTCAGCGTTGTATGAGCACCCAGGTTGATGTCACCGCCGCCGGTGAGGGCGACCAGATGAATGTTGTCCCCCTTGATGCTGAGGGTACCCAACGTTTCATCCCAGAGAACCTGCTCCACACCACTGATCAACTGACCAGAACCCAATTTGATGAGGTTTTTGCTTGGGCTGGTGGCCACCGGTTTGAGCTGCAACTCCAGGGTGTCGTCACTCAACTGGCCATTGTCATCCTGTAGATCCATGGTACGGAGAGAACCGTCTTGCGAACGGGTGTTCCCTGCAAACAGGGTCACCTTGTCTGCGCCTGGAGTGGCCTTGACCACCAGGATGGACGGGGAGTCGGTGAGCTTCATCACGGTCAGTTCGTCCGACAACTCGCCCAGGCGGATTTCCCCCAGCGCGCCACGATTGAACCGCAGGCCGCTGCCTGAATCCGCAAAGATCTCAAAGTTGCCGGCATCGTACGATGCCTTCATGGCAAACGGATCCTGCTCGATCAGCGGGATCTTCTGTTCCGTCCGGTTCAACCCATCCTCCACAACCATGCTGATCGTGCCGTTGGCTCCTTGCGCACCCGGCACAAACTGCACGTTGCCCGACTTGGACAGATAGTCAACGATATCCTTCTGAACCCCGTTTAGGGTGAGCACCTCGCCTGCATGAACGGTAAGGTTCGGTGCGTACAAAGCCACCTCGGACAATTGCATATAGCTCTTGCCATCTTTAACACCCTTCACCTCAGGGAAAACCAGCTTGTAATATTTGTACGCCGTATCGTTACTGAAAGTCACCGTATTGCTGACACCCCGACCGTTACCAAGGCCGGTCGCGCCACTGGCCACCGCCACCCAGGCGGAACTTTGCCACATAAGGTCATCGTTGGAGCCATACAGGGCATAAGTTTTTGGGTCCCACTGATAATTATCGTCATTGTTGCGCGTGGTCATGTCCAGACGGGTGACCCTCTCAGCCGCCGACAGGGTGAGGATCAAGCCACTGCCAGGACCGTCCATGTTCAGGTATTTTGTTGCGGAGTTACCATCGACGATGCCCGACACCCGATCAACACTGGAGCTGTTGGCCGACGATGGCGTGACGGTGACGACATTCACCTTGGTGTCCACCGGACTCGCGGGTGACAGGGCGGTAAAGGTTCCGCTGGTGGCGGAGATGGTAACAGTCAGGCGTTGAGAATCGCCATCGGCCAGGGTGCCTTTGGCAAAGACCAGGTCGGTCGGATCATTGCTGCCAGCAAACATCTGCTCAGGGAGTATGATATTGGCCGCGAGGCTGGTTGGAGGAGGCTCAAAGGTCAAAATGGGTGCGCCATCGATGATGGCCACCATTTGGCCCGTGGTGGGATTGAAAGTCGCCATGCGCCAGTCGCGGCCAGGTTCCACTCCCATGGTGCCTTGACCGGCCACCCGCGTCCAGGCAATACCGCCGTTCGTGGAGAGCCAGACGCCGCCCGAACCGCCATTGGCCGTTGCCACCACACTCTTTGCGTCGTCGCTCATCCAGACAGAGGTCCACTGTCCCGTCAGCCCCGTCCCACTCCAGGTCCAATCCGGTTTGGTCGTGTCGGCAAGATAAATCTGACCACCACGCGCAGCGGCCACCATATGGGTACCGCTGGCATCCATGTCGACACCGATCCAGTCGCCATTCGTTGCGGCTCCACGGGTGATATCGACCCAAGTTATCGACCCGTTGGCCTTGGGTATGGCCATATAGATGCCACCATTGGTGCCTTTGTTGGATGCAACACCGCTGACTGCCAGCAATTTGCTGCCATCGGCGTTGGAACTCATGGCATTCCAGTTGGCGTTGGGTGCGCTGACCGTTGTCCAGGCTTTGCCACTCGCATCCAGAATGCGCATTTCGCCCGGCGAATAGACGGTTTTCGTACCCCAATCAAAGATATTGTTGAAGTACTTGACCTGTGCGCTGTCTGTACGGTCGGATACCAGGATCCGACCATCCTCGAGCACCAGCAGGTCGGCATAATTGTTGGCTGGTGCGGTGCTGTTGGTCCAGGTCAGACCGCCATCACGGGAGACCGTCAAGCTGCCGTTTGCGTTCATGGCCGCAATAACGCCACCATTGCTCGATGCCGAAACCATGCTGTAGGAGACACCTTTGGGAGTATTGGCCCTTGACCAGGTCAACCCCTTGTCGCGGGAGAGGTAGACACCCGTTTGATCGGCATTCACCCCGGAGACCGCTACCAGCAGGTCCCCGGCTTGCACCATGTCACGCCAGCTTTGACTGGTTGCGGAGACATGCATGGCCAAAATATCGGCGTACGCGATGTTGCTCTTCTCGTTCTGTTTGATTTCTACCGACAGGGTACGCACATCATCGCCGCTGGTAAACGTGTAGGTCGGCGCATTGGACGATGTTATATATTTGTTGAGATCGGCCACCTTGCCGGTCAACGTAAGCTTGGCCGTATTGTTGCCGCCCACGGTGACGCCGTTCATGGAACTGGCCTTGAATACACCATCGGCGATCGACAAAGTGACCACGGTTTCCAGGTTCGGGTCACCCTCAAATGGGGTGCCGTAGAACAGGAGGCGTGCCGCAATGCCTCGTATCTGGGTAAAAGTGGAGGGCGCGGAAACCAGAGGCGCCCCAGGTGTTGGCCCGATCAGACCAAGCAATTCGGGGGACAAGGCGCCAGAAAAGTCGACACGGGACATCTCCTTGCCGGTTTCCGTGACAATATTCAGTCCAAGTTCTCCAGTAAAGACATACAGGTCTTCACCGTCACCGCCGGAGAGCTTGTTGATGCCCTGCACGGCGTACAGGGTGTCGTCACCACCCCCACCGATCAGTTCGTTGTTGCCCGCTCCGCCGTACAGGATATCTGGCCCCAGACCACCGGAAAGCTTGTCGTCACCACGGCCACCAATCAAATAAACCACCGAAGTTCCGGTTGCCAGGGCGCGCAAGGTATTGTTGCCTTCGGTGTCGATGACCGTACCGCCACCACCACCCAGCAGGATGGTGTCGTCACCCTCTCCGCCATAGGCTTGCACAACGACCTGGTTGAGGGCGGATGCGTCGAGCTTGTCATTCCCGACTCCCAGGTCCACCACCACCTTGTTCACATTGGTGAAGCTCTTGACAAAGCCCATAAACTCGACATCGACCTTGCTTTTATTGCCACTGACAATCCAGTTCTCAGCCGCATCCATCGTATTCAGATAAAGGCGCTCCGCCGAACGTGGACCGGCCAGCAAGGTCAATACGCCGGTTTTCGAGTCGTAAGAGCCCAGCTCCGGCATGACGGTGGGTGCCTTGAAATCAGACGAGAACAGAGAAACACTGAACAGATTGATCCTTACATTGATGTCTGAAAAAGGCCAGGGCAAGGACACTTTGCCCCAGAGAAAGGCCGTGAGGAAGCCTTGAAAATACGTATCAAACAGGTTGAGCAGACCACCCGGCACTCCCGGGATCGGTCCCGGGTAGGTCATCATGGCAACCAATTCCGACGCCCGCACCTTGCCATCGCCGGCATAACTGACGCTGACCAACTGGCCATCCTGGTTGCGTGTCACCGTACCCTTTTTGATGTCGTTCAGGTCCGCATTCACTTTGACGGTGATCGAACCACCAATGCCGGCGGACACAGGGCCTATGCCCAGACCACCGCGCAGACCCAGTTCCAGGCTCAATCCGAATTCGGGTTTCTCCTTGCCACCCGTACCAGGCACGATCGCGCCATTCTTGAACTCTGGCAAGGTCCAGTCATTCAGGTAGAAACCGTCGACCACGTCGAGAGGACTACCTGACGCAAAAGCTTTTTGCACACCGAAGGTGTCAAAGCCAAAGGAGAGATCCACATAGGCACTAAGGTTGCCGAGGGCACCGACGACAACATTTATCCCTACAGGCGTCGGGATGGTGACCAGGGTAACATCAAAGCCGGCACTGAATTGCAACAGGGGCAACTCATAGGTGAACAGGGTGGCAGAACCGCCGCTGAAGATTTTGGCCCAGTTACCAATGTCTGTCAGATAGGGCAAAACCTGCAAACCCGAGCGGGCGGCGGCTGTGGTGCTGCCTCCCGAAGCCTTGGTCGTCACAGCAGACATGCCACTGAAGATGGAATTCATCACCGTGTTGCTCATGGGCTGACCGCCCGAAGAACCCTCGCCCGCCACAAAGTGATAATTGACCGTCCCAAGATCATACAAACTGCCCAAAGGCAAACCACTGCCCATGGCGACCAACGAACGCAACATGTCCGGCATTTGCAGGGCAAAACGGGCCGCATCCAGGAAAGCCCAGTCGATCGGCGGAAGTTTCTTGGCAACCCGAACCGTCTCATAAAGGGTATCGATCAGGCCACGAATGGTCGGATCCGGCGCCAACCCCATGGCACTGCGGGCCGGATTGAGAATCGTATCCAGACCGGAAACCGGGGTCACCAGCGCTTCGATCACCTCCCGGAACGGCTCCAACGTCGAGCTGACCTTGGTGGCGATGGGCAACAGGAAGTCCAGCAGCGCGGACTGCATGTCCATGCGAATGTTTTCGATATTGATGTGGGGGAACGCGACCGATGGATCGCCCAGACGCCAATCCCAATCCAGCACAAAGTCCGCCTTCAATTTGGGCAGGTTGGTCGCGCTCAGCTCCAGACCCAGGTTGATATCGGCGTTGACGTCGAATACCGCCGTCAACACGTCTTGCGGTGCCGAGACAAGCTTGTCCAGTGTCAAACGACCAGAGGTATTGCCCTTGAGATCAACGGTCAGCAGAGCCGTGACATTGCTCCCCTGAAAGCCAGCCTCCGGGCTGCTGTCCTTGTCAGTGATGGCCGCATTGAAAAACAGCAAGGAACCGGAACCCGAGAACGGGGTGACCTCTGGCGTGAGTGGGTTGCCATCCAGGAACGCCTTGAGTTCCACGTTCAGTTCGGGATCATTGGCATTGGTGTTGGTGCTCAGGAAAAAGCCGTCTGCCGAGGAGATGCCGAACCCAAAATCATAATGCCATTCCGCGCCCAGGGAAAAACCGCCGTCGACATTCAGGCTGAAGCCCGGCAGGTCCAGGTCCAGGGGAATATCCAGACCGGTGTCGAGGATTGTTCCTCCCAGATCCATGTCAAAGCGAATGGCATCGACGCCCGACCGGGGCACGGCCTGGCCCGGCTGCCAGGTGGAGAGGCGCTTGCCGGCCACATTATAGAAGGCAATGTCGATGTCATCGATGGTGATCAGGTGATCGTTGTTTCTGTCCTGCAAAATGTTCAGGCCAGATGACGAGAAGGCATTGAACAGTGTGTCGCGCACGATGGCCACCGGTTTGCCTGGACCGGCCAGATTGAGACGCAGATCTTGCAAAAGACCGCCCCGCAGCCCGCCGATCAGGTTGCCGGCATCGGTCAGCCCTGCGCCGATGAAAGGAATCTTGGCAGCCATGGAACTCTCGAAGAGGTCTTGCACCGCGCCCAGACCCAGGTCTACACCATCCAGCAACACACTCGGATCGTTGAGCATGCCAATCAGCCCGCTCTTGCCGGTATCCGCAAAATCAAAGTCAGGCAACTTGACGATCAGGCCACTGCCCTGATTGATCAAGGTGGCCAACCCCTGGTCGCCAAGTTTCGGATCCGTCTGCACGAGCAGCTTGCCGATCGGAAGGTTGCTGCTCAACAACTTGGCTGTCAGAGGCAAGGAGAGGTTGAACGCGCCCACCAGATCGATCTGCGGTTTGCCATTGACCAGAGCAATCTGCAGAGCGGCTGGTGCAGTTGTCGTGGCGTCGCCGTCGGCGTCGAACGCCACGACACCATTGGCAACCCCCAGCTCTATTGGGCCGACGGAAAAATTGAGAGCAGCATTTTCGGCCATCAATCGGGCCGTCAAGGCCAGGCGAGTCCCCTTGCCCGTAACGGCATCATAATCCTCAACAGCCACTTGGACGCCGCCCGACGTATCCGGAAGAGTGATACCCAGACGCAATTGAAGTTCCGCTCCGACGGTCAGATGGATATCGCCCCCTCCTGACGCATCGACCCACTTCTCAAAACCATCCGGCAGTATCAGACCGCCGCCGGCCATGGCCACCAGATCGGCCAGATTCAGATCCAGCGCAACATTCTGGTCCAGGCCCATGGCCAGATCCAGATCCAAATAGAGCTTATGGTGCGCGGCATCCAGGGTGAAATCCAGCAAGCTGTCATCGATCCCCAGGCTTTCTTCAAGGAGATGTTCGGCCTCGTCCAGGCCGGTCACCGGATCCTTGGCCACATTTTCCAGCGCACCCAGCCAGGTATCCCCCACATCCATGATGCTCTGAAGAGACTGATTGATGACGGGCAACGGATCGACATAAAAGGGCTGGTCACCGGCCAACTGGTCCACCAGATTCAGGCCGGTGCGGATGGCACCCAGGATATCGGCCATGCTGAGTTTGCTCATATCGAGCAGACCCTCGATGGGTGGCAGGACAATGACGACCGCATGCGGGTCCAGACCGGCAGCCACTTCCTTGGCGAGATCAAAATCCGTGGCATACCGGAGCACCACAGTGTCCCAATCCAGAAGATCTTGCACGTAGATGCCCAGTTCAGGTTGGTTGGGCATATCAAAGACGACACTGCCAGCCTGGATGCTCAGCCCCTTCACGCTGGCCGAGGCCGCGCCATCGACATCCAAGACAATCGACTGGAAGGCATTGCCCAGGTCTGTGATGGCAAAGCGGCCACTGTTGTCGGATTTACCGTTGGCGTCGACAAAGGTGGGAACACCGTTGGCACCGGGTGTGCGGTCCAGGGCAATGTTGACTGCGGCGTCCATGGTGATGCCGGAGCCGGTATTCACCCCACCCGCCGTCAGCCCCACAAAGCCCAGTCTGGCCGCGATCTCCAGGTCGGAAACCGACAACCCTATATCGGCAGTGGCTGCAAATTCGTCAATCGCCACATCCAGGGTGTCACCCAGCTTGATGATCAGGTCAAAACCGGCCTGGAGATTGACATCAATCTCGCCTTCTGCCGAGGTGGAGAGGGAGATCGGCGCAGCATTGCCACCAAGGCCGAGTTTGATCGGCGCCTCCATTGCATCGAATGCATGGGCAAAACGCACCGGCACCCGCAACTCACCCGTGGTCGCGTCGAAGGTCGCCTTGGAGGTTCCCAGCAGACCCGATTCGTTGAGCGCGTCCACAAACTCATCCAGCGTCTTGATTTTTTCGAGCGCCTGATGGACCAGATAATCCTGTTTGGCACTGTTCAGAGACAAAGCCGTTGAAACCGTCAACGCAGAACCGTCTGCCGCCACATCACGGATCTGCACGGTCTCCTGGCCGACAGTCACCCAGGAACCGGTCATGGAGGCCGCAAACTGACCCGTGACACCCGCAATCTGCGTACCGTCGGCTGAGACCGTGCCTTTGCCGGACGCGCTTTGAGTTTCGCCCGTTGTGGAGACCCAGGCCACGGGATCACGATAAAAATCAACCTTGTCGATCACCCCGGCCTTGAACCCGGCGGCCAGGTCCAGCAGACTGGAGATGGATTGCTCGACGAAGGGCAGTTCCTCCAGACCCAACGCCGCCGGATCCATGGTTTCAAGATATTTGAGCATTTCCGGGAGAGCCGCCAGCACATCCGTCAGAGTGAGCTTGCTCAACTTGTTGAACTGATCAAAATGTTCGGTGGTGACCAGCAGGTTGCCCGCCAGAAAATTACCGGCAACCTTGACCGTCGGAAGTGCGTTGGCATCCGTCGTCAGATCCATGCCCGCCACAGCGGCATACACCGGCAAATCCAGGGAGAGGCTGCTGCCGGGTGCGATCAGATTGAACTGACCATCCACCAGACTCAGACCACCAGACATCGAGATCGCCGCAGAGCCTTTTTTCCAGGCCTGGCCCGTATTGCTGACGCCGTTGCGACCGATGCTCAGATTGATGGGCCCCAGACCTGCCGCCAACACGATGTCACTGGCCGCCAGATCACCCGCAAAATGCATATCGTTGACATTGAACTGCGCGCCGTTGGTCCAGTCGAGATCAAAATCAAAATCCAGCGCAACCTCGAGATTGCCGGTCACCTGTGCCTGACCCAACAGTTCAATGCCCAGACCGTCCATCTGATTCGCCAGATCGAGACCAAAACCGACATGACGCTTGAAGTCGCCGTCAAAAGAGAGGGCGAATCCATTGCCACCGAGCTTGCTGATCTGCAACCCCTCGCCACTGGCAAGGTTGTGCTTGAGCCAGGCATCGTTCAAATAGGCCAGCATGTTTCGGAAGGTGGGCTCACCCACCGTGCCGTAATTGACTGGTTCCAGATCGCCGATTTTGGACTCATAGCTGTGAGAGAGCAGGGGCTGCAGATAGTGCAGCATATAATCTCCCACCCCCAGAATCGACGAGAGGTCCAACAATTCGTCGAGGGACTGACCAATCACCGGCAGGTCGGCTCCCTCACGCAGCGTGGCCGCCGCATCGCTCAGACCAAGAGCCACCTCGGCCAGATCCATGGCCATGCCTTCACCAATCGTGGCGTCCAGTTCTCCGACCGTAAACCTGGTATAATCGTTTGCGTAGTTCAGGGTGATTGTCTCACCGCCCACCACGACGCTTTGATTCAAATCCGCTCCAGTGCGGTTGAGTTCCAGACCGAAGCTGCCAAAGGCCGAAATGCCAAAGGCACCGGGCAAGGGCAGTTTGGCCGTCGCCTCCATCTCAAGGGCAAAACCGCCATCGTTGAGCACCAGCACCACCGTACCGTCCACGACGGAGGCTTTCATCTCGCTCGACAGGTTCACAGCCGCTTGCAAATGCGTCCCAGCCAGCACCATGACGCCGTTCGATTCAACCACCTTGAAGTCGCCAGAACCCTGGAGCAAAGGTGTCGCATTGGCGGCGGCTCCGGGAGTGTGAATGGCCAGGTGCAGAGAGGATTCCGCCTCCAGTCGCGCTGTGTTGTCGTCCAGGGAAAACAGTGCCTGGCCGCGCACGGTCAGTGACGTAAAACCATCGGCGCGGCCATTGCCGTCGATATCCCCCTGGGTGAAATCCACCACACGGCCTGCCAGTTCACCGGTTCCAAACCCTTTGTTCATCGACAAGAGCATGGCCTGGGCGTCAAGTTCCAGGCCGTCCACCCCTTCCAGGCTCAACTGGCTGGCACCGGCCCTCAAGCCCATGAAGCTGCCAGCACCCTGGGTGTCTTGCAGAAGCATCAGGCCCAGTGAGCCCTGCTGCAGTTCGACGCCCACAAAATCCGCCGTGCCCACCTTCAGACCGATTTGCACATCAACACCGGTTGCAACGATGGTGGTCAGGTTCATGCTGCGCCGTTTGCCGTCATCAAGTGTGACACTGCGGGACCCGGCACGGGTAAAGGCCAAAGTTCCGCTCAGACTGACCATGGCGCCAATCTGCAGGGTGGCGTCCGTCACAAGGGAGACAAACTCTCCGGCGTCCGCCCCATAGTTCAACGAGACCGAAGCGGTCTGCGCGGCTGCCGCGCCCGTGGCAACGGTGATGGCTCCGTTGTAAAGGGTATCGCCCTGACCGCTGACGCCCAGATCCATCACCTGGTCATTGTCCACTCCTCCCCATTTGCCCAACCCCAGATTGACCTGCAAAGCCAGATTATTGGCTTGCAGCTTGAACATATCCTGCGGGAGACCAAAATCCTCCGGTTTGATGGTCACCGACCCGACGGAGGCTGACATGGCCAGCCAACTGCGGGCATCTCCCGCGGCGGTCCGACTGGAACTCATCAGTGCCAGCCCCAACGAGACGTTTGTAACGTGAATACCTGATATTTCTGCGGACAGGCCCGCCGCGCCAACCAGGAAACCGGTGGCATCGATTCTCTGCCCGCCGACCTTGATGGTGCGCTCGACACGGGAGATGGCAAGGCTGCCGGAGCCCTTGAAGAAATCACTGAAGGCCAGTTCCATTGTCCCGGCCAACATGAAGGTCTCACCAGTAAACGACAGCGAGCGGGTCGTGCCGTCACCCAAGGCGACGACAATGGGGGCACCGCTCCAGTTGATGGCGCTCTTGTTGGCGGTGCCATCGCTGTTGGTGCCCAGTCCCATATTGATATCCAACGCCAGATTGCTCCCCATGGCGGTCAGACCATAGGCGGCAGTCCCGACCAGGCCCGCTTTTTCTGCCGTGCCGGAGAGGGAGAACCAACGGCGGTTGTCCGTGCTGCTGCTGGTCGATGCGAGCACCAGGGCCATATCCAGTCCGGTCAATTCAACACCCAGGGCATCGCTGCCGGCTCCTGCAGCCACACGGGCAGCCAGGTTGGCACCGCCAATCACCAAAAGATCCGCTGCGACCGGCGTTGCCGTGTCGGCGAGGGTGATATCGGCCCGTGTCAGCTTGACACGGACGCTGCCACTGACACTGACCATACTGGCGACAGACAAATCGACCGTACCCCCCACCACCATCTGTTCACCCAGGCTCTCCATCGCCAGATCGACATGGACGTTGGGGCCAGCGAGGACCGAAAGGGCATGCTCTCCAGTAATATCAATGGAGTAGGCATCCTTGAACTGATTGATCGGGATATTCGGGGCCAGGTTGGCAGGCAAATCGGTGACGCGGTTGACCTGGATCTGGAAGTCGGAACCGGTAAAAGTCACCCCAGGCAAACCAGCCAGGACCACGGTGCCGGCCTGAGCAGAGAGAGCCAGCCAGCTCATGCCCAGCAGCGTGTTGTCAATCTGGTTGGCCTTCGCGGTAAACAAGCCCAGGGCGAGATCCACTGCGCCCATGTACAAACCCTGCGCATTGGAACCCGGCAGGTCATGGCTGTCGATGCGATGATCATCGTTCCTGTCCGTCAGGCCCACGCCGACAAAGGCAGTGACCTGACTGGCCCCCATGGTGAGGGCATCGACCGTGACAGTCTTCTTATTGGCCAGGGTGACGATTGAGCTTTTTTTCTCAAAAGCCGCAGAACCGTCGAGATAGACGTATTGATCCAATCGCAGAGTAAAATCTGCCGCCACCTGGAGCTGCTCACCGATCTTGCCATTGAGGGACATCTGGTGGGTGGTGCCGGTGCCGGTCACCACCTCGAACGGGGTGGCCTTGAAGTCAACAACCTGGTGGGAATCGCTGTCTGCCAGGTTGACACCCACCTTCACGTTTTGCACCGAAAGCTCAAAACCTTCGGGCAGGCCCACCAGACCGGCATATTGGGCTTCGGCCTCCAGGGCCACGCGGGTCGGCATGGCGACCCCCGGTTGATTGAGCCGGGTGGTAAAGATGCCCCGATTGTCGGCCACCGCCGTCAGACGCAGGCCATCGGCGGTCAGGGCGACCGAACGCCAGTTCAGGCCCTCCGAACCATGTACCAGACGCCAGGTGACGCCGCAATCATTGGAAGCCCAGATACCGCCGGTGGAACCACTGGCCGCCGCGACAATGGTCTTGCCATCATCGGACACCGCCACCGAACTCCAGTTGCGGGTCTCGCCGACGACCTGCCAGCCGTTCACAGGGTGGTTGATATAAATCTGACTGCCCTTGCCCACTGCGACCAGAACCTTGCCGCTCTCCGGCCCATGATTGACAGCCACCGATGTCCAGTCCATACCGGCGGCCCCGACCGGAGTAAGGTCATGCCATTGTATGGGCGCGTTGCCATCGGTCCAGGAACCGAGGTACAAACCGCTCGGTCCGTTGCCCAGCACCGGGGTGCCCGCCGCTGCCAGCAAAGAGTGCGTCACGGGAGTGTTGGGCAGTTGGGTATCAAAAGCGACCAGAGCGGTCCAGTGTTCATCCAACCATTGGCCCGCTGACAGGTAGGGCCGGACGGGCAGGAGGGTGTTTTGCGCCACCTGGTTGTCCGCCTTGAGGTGACCATCGCTCCCCTCGACATGAATTTTCAAGCTGAACGGCTGCTTGTCATTGAGACTGCTGAAGAGCATTCCCTCTTGACCGATCTTCAGGGAGACGATGCTGCTTTCGGCGGGCGGATGATACGCCAATGCGGCGTCCAAAGCCGCTTCCAGACCCAACACGGCATCGACCACCAGGGGGCCAGACGAGAAATCGTGGAAAATACCCAGCGTCATCTGGATTTCACCCCGATCCACCTCCAGTCTGGAGACCGCTTCGCCCACCACCGGCTGGGCTGAAGTCATGTGGGAGAGATAATACAAAGCGGCTGGAATTTCGTCCCGGGTTTTTGCCAGCCACTGCACGGCTTCAATCACCGGGTGGTCTGGAGGCAATTCGTGGAGCTTTTCCAAGGCTCCCAGGACATTGTTCATGGCTGTTGCCACTCCACTCACCACGTCCGCCATCGGGATGTCTTGAGGCAATGCCTTGAGAAACTTCACAGCCTCCCCGATGACTGACCAGTCTGTTGCCAATCTTTGCACGGCTTCCCCAGTCGGGAGATCTGCAGGCAACTGATGAAGAATACCCAACATCACCAGGGTTGCATTCTTGTCAGCTTCCAGCGCGAACACCTGCGCAACCACTTCTGGGGGGTGAGGCTGAGGCAATGGGTAGAGAGTATCAAGAGCAGCCTGGATATTGCCCAGTTCTGTTTCCAGCCCTTGCACGGCTTCATTCACCGGGTGGTCTGGAGCCAATCCGGAAAGAATTTGCATGGCTCCCTGGATTTTATTCTGGTCGCCTTCCAGGCTGTGCACGGCGTCAACCCCGGAAATGTTCCCGGGCAATTGCTGGAACACATCCAGAAGCCCCTGGAATTCATCCCGGTCCGCTTTCAGCCTCTCTTCCGCTTCAACCACCGAGAGATTTTCTGGTTGTTTGGAGAGGACATCCAAAGCCCCCAGGACTTTTCCCTGGAATGCTTTCAGATTCTGCGCAGCGTCAACCGCCGAGAGATTGGCAGGCATGGGGGAGAGAATATCCAGATCCCCCAGGATCTCGTTCCGGGTCATTTCCAGGTCGTGCACGACATCAACCATCGAGGTGGTTGGAGGCACTTTGGTGAGAAAAGCCAACACTTTCTTAAGATTATCAATCAGCCTGATCCGTTCGGCAGGCTCATCAAAGATTTTCTGGATGCCAATCATCACATTCGCCCACACCTGCTCCGGCGTGGCTTTCACCCCATTGGCCAGAAGGTCATTGGCGGTGACGGTGTAGGAGAGGAAAGGCCGATCCGTGGTGATCCCCTCCAGGATAATGACATCACCTGCTGCAAAAGTGCCGGTAATGTTGACCTGATCCTTAAGGGAAGCAGAGATGCGCAAATTGCCGCGTTGCGGTTGATTGCTGCTGCCTTCCGACGACAAAACCTTGTTGCCTGCCTTGACCTTGCCGTTCTTGTCCAAGACTTCGATGTCGAGATTGCAAGGCGGAGTGCCCTTGAAACCCGTAAAAACCATCACACCATCCACAACCTCCATCAGAACGGTGCTGTGAATTGTCGGCGGCTTGTAGGCCATCAAAACACTCAGGGCGCTTTCCGCCTCGCTCACCTCCGCATCCCAGGTACCGAAAAGATTCAAGGAATAGAGAAGAACGAGAGCTTCCTGAAGTCTCTGGATGGCCTTGGGCACCTCCACCGGTTCATCGAAAAAGGCCTTGATGCCCGTCATCACGTTGGTCCACGCCTGCTCCGACGTGGCTTTCTTGCCATCGGCCTTGCGGTCAACCTTGAGATCAATCTCTTGGACGGTGTAATACAAGGTCGAACCATCATTGGTAATGCCATCCATGGCGATGACGTCACCAACAGCAAAACTGCCGGTAATCTTGAAGACATCCCGTTGACCGATGCCCCGACCGGGAACGGCCTCTCGACTCAACAACAGGAAAGAGAGACGGTTATCGGATTTTATGCCTCCCCCTATGTCGTACCAGCCAGCCTGAGTGCCGCTTCCCTTGGCCACCAACTCGATGGTGACTCCGTTGGCCGTGGCGGTGGCCAACCCGCCTGCGGCATCATTCAGGGCCTTGGCCAGCTTTTTGGCAATATTGGTTGAAGCCTCCTTGGTGGTGGCGGTGGTTGTGGAGGAGGCTCCGTCGGAGGTCAAATCCTCGGCCACCACGGTATAGACCACGTCCGACGTGGACAATCCCTTGATGGTGAGCGTATCCCCCAGAACAAAGCCGCCACCATTCAAACCGGGCCATATTGTAATCACATCAAACTGACGTTTGGAACGCTGGTCAGCGGTGATGATCTCGCCATCCCCGGTCAAGGTGACCGCCGTATAACTGTCGACAATGGAGGTGTCGTAAACCCAATCGCGGCCACCATTGTTCGAGGTCAACAATCCGCCCTCGGCCACGACGCAGACAATTTCCAGGCCGTCATCGGAGATGGTGACCCCACTGAAATTCAAGCCTTGCGTACCCAGGGGCACCGCCTGCCAGCTCAGGCCCTGATCTTCCGAGATCCATATGTTGCTGCCGGTAGCGCCATTGGAGATGGCCACCTGGCGACTCCCCTCGATGCGTACCCCATCGACCAGGCGGTAATCCGAAATCGCCACCCCTTTCCAGGTCAGGTTTTCGACGAGGGTCTGGGTCAACACCTCCTGCTCCGAGGCCACCACCAGACCGAACTCCACGCCGGAGAGCAGGAAGCCGACGGCGTCGTCCCCCAGACTCTCCACCGGTCCGCCGTTGATGCCCGCAAAGGCCTGCAAATCGTGTCCGCCAACAGTGAGCACGTCATGGGAGACCTGGGTGCCATTGGCCAGTTTCAGTGTCCGAACGGATTTTTCAAAACCCAGCGATCCTCCTGCGTAAAACAATCCGCCCACTCCTATCTGGACATCGGCAGAGGCGCGGATCAGGGGCCCCTTGTCTCCGTCCAGCGTGAGGGTGCGGGAGGTGGTCGGACCGGTGGTCACCGTCATCGGTGTCAAGTGATTGGCCGGATCGGCCATCTTGTCGAATGCCGCCACATAGTCGACAGCCTCCAGGTTGGGTGCCAGACCGTAGACCTGGTTGACCTCCACCAGAATGTCGCTCACCTCCATGGTGATGGCATCCACCCCGACAAAGGCCACGGAATCGGTCTGCAGTTCCAAACCAAGCCAGGAGACGCCGTTCAACCGGGTTGCATCCTCCGGGGTCGAGGCAATCACCAGGGCAAATGTGGCATTGGTCAGGGCAAAGCCGGTGGCGTTGCTGTTGGGGGTGTCCGCGCCCACCCCGGAGACCACAATCCGGCCATCCCCATTGCTGTCCACAAAGTAGGGACCGCCCACGCCCGCGAAGGCACTGATGCCGGTGCCGCCGACACGGATGGTGTCCACGAGATGGCTCTCGCCATTGGCCTGAATAGAGCCAATGGATTTTTCAAAGGCCAGGGAACCGCGCACGGTCACAAAGTCGGCGATGCTGAGGGCAAAATCGCCCGAAGCCTGAATCAACTCACCCTTGCTGCCTGCCAGGTCGAGGGTCATGGTCTCGCCATAACCGGTATAAACGGCCAGACCCTTGTCGCCACTGAAATCGATTACCTGGGTGTTGGCGTTGCTGCCGGTCGCGACTCCGTACACCTGGTTGATCCCGACCGAAAGGTTTTGCGCCGTCGCCGTGACCCCCGGCACACCCACCAGACCCACTTCGAGGGCACTGGCTTCGAGAGCGATCCAGTTGCGTGTGCCCGTTTTTTCATAAATCAAGGCGAGGCCAAACTCGGCCTCCGTCAAGGTCAGGCCGACCGCGTTCAGGTTGACATCATCGTCCAGATCGATCGTGCCATCCCCATTGGTATCCCGGCGGTATGGGCCATTGGCGCCGACAAAAGCATTCAGGCCAGTGCCACCGAGGGTCAGCATATCGGTATTGACCGGGGAGGCATCGGCCAGGGTGAATTGGTGCGACGATTTTTCCATCGACATCGTGCCGCTGACCATGAAAAAGCCCGCGACATCCAGCGTCATGCCGCCAGAGGCTCGCACCATCTGGCCCCGATCACCCGCATGGGTGAGCTCCAGACTTTTGCCGGTACCGGTGCTCAGGGTAACGGCATTGCTGATTTCAACGCCATCCACCGTCCGGGTACCCGAAAAATTGATCACCTTGTCGTTGGCCACCACATCCGCAGCCAACCCGCTGACCAGGTTGATATCCACCCCCAGATCCCGTATCTGGAAGTCGATATCGGCGGGCAGACCCACCAGGGTATCCACATGGCCCACGCTGGCGGTCAGTGCCGTCCAACGGGTATTGCTGTAGCCACTGTCCGTGGAACTGAACAGTCCCAGACCAAACTCGACACCCCGGACTGCGACGCCCCGCGCTGCCGGGTTGAGTTCGCTGGAGAGAATCACCCCGTTGGCGTCCCGGTCGATCACGCCGTTGTGGTTGTTGTCCGTGGCATAAGGCCCCAAACCCACAAACCCGGTCAGGCCGGTGCCGCCCACGCTGACCATTTGCGTCTGCACCTGTTCGCCATCGGCCAGCACAACCTTTTGCGCATGACGCTCAAAACCCAGTGAGCCGGAGAGGTCGATAAAATCGCCCACCTTCAGTTGACCAGAGGCCGACGCCCGCACCAGCACCCCCAATTCCCCATCCATGTCCAAGGTGCGTGAATGGCCGGTGCCGGTGATGATATCCACCTGCCCCCCTTCGGCAGCAAAGTCGATCACCTTGCTGTCGGCACTGAAGCCGGCTCCCACGCCGCTCACCAGGTTCAGATCCACCGCAAGATCGCTGACCTTCATGGTGACATTGTCGGCACCCACCAGGCCGACGCTGCCGGCTGTGGCCGACAATGCCACCCAGCTCAAACCGTCGGCATTGCCCTGGCCTGGTTTGGCCGACGCCAGCAACAGGGCAAAGTCGGCATCTTCCAGGGCCAGACCAACGGCGGCACTCCCTGGCAACGGCTGTCTCAGGTGCGTGAGACTGTCCGCCGCTCCCCAGTATGGTCCCCCCACACCGGCAAAGGCGTACAGCCCCTCACCACCGAAGGCGAGGGTGTCGGTTTTGACCTTGCTGCCGTCGGCCAATACCACTTCACGACTGCTCTTTTCAAAGCCGAGAGAACCCGCGACATGGAAAAATTCACCCACCGTCAGGGACATCTCGCCCGATGCCTTGATCAGCGTGCCTGAGGTACCCAGAAAATCGAGTGTCCTGGTTTCGAGACCGTTGCCGGTTGCGACTGCCAGGGGCGCACCTTGATAATCCACCACGGTTTGACCGTCCGTACCCACGTTGATGGAGACCGCCATGGTGCTGGCAGTGGCTTCCACCATGGACAAACCATATTCGGTGGCCGTCTCCGAGGTCGCGCTCAGGCTCACCCAGTTGCGGGGCCGATCCAGTTCAGGATCACCGGCAGGAGCCTGCTCCATGTAGAGTGCCAGGCCGATATCCAGACCAGTCAATTCAAAACCGGCGGCTGTCGGGTTGGTGGTCTCTTCCGTGAGATTGCCGTCGTGGTCGGTATCGAGACGATACGGGCCATTGAGTCCCACAAAGGCCTGCAGATTGTCGCCACCTATCAACCAGCGACGGCTCTTGACGGTCGCGCCATCCGACAACTTGACCCCATCCACCAGGCTGTTGGAGAGCTGAAACCGGCCATCCACCGTCAAGAATTGACTGCTCGTCAGGGTCATCCCCACGGTGAAGGCGTTGGTGTTTGCAAAATAGTCGGCATTGAAAAACATGCCCAGTGTGTCGGCGTCTGTTTTGCTGTGCGCGACAATGCTGACCACCTCGGACACCGCCCGCTTGACCGTATCGAGAACCAGCCCGGTGGTGCTCTGCTTGATCGAAAGCACGGTATTGCCAGCGTCATAACCGAACAGACCCTTGGCCTGACTCCACTTGCCAGTCAAGCTGCCTGCCTGGATCAAGTCAAAGGTATCACCCAATTGCGGCTTGAATCCCGTATGATCCGTGAAAGAGGGGATCACCACATCGAGGGTGACGTTTTGGGCCAGGGTCAACGTTCCTGTGACCTCAAGGGTATCATGGTCGCCCGCCCCGGTGTCACCCAGGCGCAAGGCCAGGGTTTGTCCAGTCGCCAGGGTTTGATTCCCTTCAATGCGGAGTACGCCATTGGCCGTGCCCGCCGCACGGCCAACGGTCCCGGCTGCCAAAGTACCGGTTGCATCGACGATTCGCAGACCATTGGCGGCGGTGACAACCGCCATGCCATCGGTCCCCAGTACGGCTCCATCCAGTTTGTCCACACTGTCGGTGGCCAACAGATGGATCTCCCCCTCTTGCGCCACCACATCGTCTTTCATCCAGATGCGCGACAGGGTGCCAAGAGCGTCCAGTTCAATCTGGCCGACACCCCCGGCATGAACATCCTTTGCCACCGTCACCACAACGCCCGAAGAGTCCGCTT
>JADGAB010000260.1 GCA_015232245.1 Magnetococcales bacterium
AGGACATCAGCCAGAGCCAACAGAACCGTACCCTGGTGGCCGCCGTGGAACGGGCCCACGAAACCATCATGCCGGATGGGAATTTTGTCTTTCAGAAAGGGGACCGGCTCTACATTCCTCTGTTGGCCGGACGGGAACTCTCTTCGGCCTTTGCCTTCATGGGTCTGGAAGAGAGTCACCTGCGCATGCGCAAAACCCGTTATCTGATCGGCGGCGGCGGTCGCATGGCCCTGCATCTGGCCATGAAACTGGAGCAGGCGGGCTTCAAACCCACCCTGATCGAAAAGGACCGGCAACGCTGCGAATCCCTGGTGGAACGACTCACCACCTCCCAGATTCTCCATGGGGATGTCACCGACCTGGCCCTCATGCATCAACTGATCGATCCCTCCATCACCTACATCGCCCTGACCGGCAGTCAGGAGATCAATTTCATGTCCTCGGTGCTGGCCCGCCGCCTGGGTGCTGGCCGCTCCATCACCATGTTCGACAACGAAGGCTACATCAACCTCTCCACCTTCATGGGCATCGACGCGGCGGTCCATCCCAACCTCACGGCCATTGGTCAGGTGATGGGCCTGTTGCGGGAGACGGAAGTGATGGAAGCCCAATTGATGCTGGGAGGCAAACTGGAAGCGGTGCTGATCCGCTTGACCAGGGATTCTCCCATGATCGGCAAGGAACTCTCCCATGCCGGCATTCCCAAAGGGGTGATCGTCGCCGCCCTGGTGCGGGGCAAACATCTGCATCTGCCGGATGGCAGTACGGTCTTCAAGATCGATGACAAGATCCTGCTGGTCACCCTGCGCCAGAGCAAAATCCTGCGCAAGATGCGCCATCTGGTCTTGCCGGAGCACTGACATCATGAATCTTCTGATGAATCTGCGGGTGTTGTCCCTGCTGGCCACCCTGTTGGCCGTATGTCAGATCCCGGCTTTGGTGGTGGCCCACCTCCTGGGGGAGGATCTGGTCCCTTTCATCCGCTCCATGGTGAGCGGCGCGGCGATTGGCGGGGTGTTCTTTCTGACCCGCTCCGCCAAACCGGAACTCCATGCCCGGGACGGCATCCTGATCGTGGGACTGGGCTGGGCCATGGCCACGGTGCTGGCGGGTCTGCCCTTTGTGTTCGGCGGCTGGATGGGCTGGATCGACTCCTGGTTTGAGACCGCCTCCGGTTTCACCACCACCGGAGCATCGATCCTGACGGATGTGGAGATCCTCCCCAAAAGTCAGCTGTTCTGGCGCTCCGAAATCCAGTGGCTGGGAGGCATGGGCATTCTGCTGCTGGCCATTGCCATTCTGCCGTTTCTCGGCGTCGGCGGCATGGAGATCATGAAAGCCGAAGTGCCCGGTCCCACCAAGGATCGTCTGGTGCCCCGGGTGGCCACCACGGCACGGATTCTGTGGGGCATCTACACCGGCATCACCATCGCCAACATCCTCGCCTTCATGGGATCGGGCATGGACTTTCTGGAAGCCACGGATCACGCCTTCGCCACCATGGCCACCGGCGGTTTCTCCACCCGCAACGCCAGTCTGGCCGCCTTCTCTCCGGCTGCCCAGTGGTGGTGCGCCCTGTTCATGTTCCTGGCCGGCGCCAACTTCCTGTTGCACTATCGCCTGATCTCCCGGCGTGATCTGGGAGTGTTCAAGGATCCGGAACTGCGTACCTATTTCGGCATCACCGTGATCACCTCGGTTTTCATCGGCGTGGCGCTCATGATCATGCAGAACAAGGATCTGGAACTGGCCATGCGCCACGCCTTTTTCAATGTCATCTCGATCATGACCACCACCGGTTTCGCCAACGACGACTTTGCCCTCTGGCCCATGTTTCTCCAGGTGATTCTGTTGTGCCTCATGGTCATCGGCGGCATGGCCGGGTCCACCGCCGGCGGCATCAAGGTGGTCCGCGTAGTGATGGTCTGGGAACTGCTGCAGACCATCCTGGACCGGCTGATGATGCCCCGCCGCATCAGCCGACCCAAATATGCCGGCGCCATCATCCCTCCGGAGGTGATGGAAGGCAGCCTGATCATGGTGGTGGTGTTTCTGTTCGTGATGCTCTTGTCGGTGATCGTCCTGACGGCGGTGGGGATGGATTTCGTGAGCGCCTTTTCCGCTTCTCTGGCCTGCATCGCCAATGTGGGACCAGGCATCGCCAAGGTGGGTCCGGTGGAGAACTACGCCTACATCCACGACGCCGGCAAACTGCTCTTGACCGTCACCATGATCGCCGGACGCCTGGAACTCTTCACCGTGCTGATTCTCTTCTTCCCGCGTTTCTGGAAAGGAAACTGACCCAGAGGCCGAACCACGCTTGAAGGCTATTGCCCTGCAACCGGTTCGATCAAGAGTACGATCCCCTCACCCCTCCTGATCGAACAACCTCTCCTCATCCCGCATCCGATAGCCGACCCCCATTTCGGTCATCAGCAGTCGTGGCTGGGCGGGATCGGATTCCACCTTGCGACGCAATTGGGCCATGAACACCCGCAAGGTGTGGGTCTGATGGGTGTAGTGCGGCCCCCAGACCTCCTTGAGAATCTGTTGATGGGTCAACACCCGACCGGCATTCCTGGCCAAAAGCAGCAACAACCGATATTCGATCGGCGTCAAGGCCACCAACTGACCATTCAACCGGGCCTCGCGCCGCTCCGGATCCAGATGCAAGGGACCGATCTTCAAAACGGTCTCCCGCACCGATCCGGTTGCCAGGCGCGTCGCGTGCCGCAAGCCCACCCGGATGCGCGCCAGCAGTTCATTCACCCCGAAGGGTTTGGTCAGATAGTCGTCCGCGCCTGCGTCCAGGGCCATCACCTTGTCATCCTCCCGCCCCCGGGCGGAAATGACGATAATGGGAATCAGAGTCCAGGAACGCACCTCCCGGGTGAAGTCGATGCCATCCCCATCCGGCAAACCCAGATCCAACAAAATCAATTCCGGAGGATGAGAGGTGACCGCCAACCGCGCTTCCCGGACATTGACCGCCTCGATCACCTCGAACTCCCGGGCGATCAGGGCCGTTCGCAAAAAACGCCGCATCTGCGATTCATCCTCCACCACCAGAATGCGAGTGCCGTGGCGTGGACTCATCTCTCGCACACTTTCGTTCATGGAAGTGACTCCTCACGCTCAAAAACAAGCAAATCCGCCGGCATGGGCGGCTGGGGCAGTTCAATGCGGAATTCGGCCCCTCCCCCGATCCGGTTGAAGGCCCGTATCGTTCCCTGATGGGCCGCCACCACCCCGCGACAAATGGCCAGACCCAATCCGGAACCGGGAACCCCCGGACGTCCGATGCGCACGAATTTCTCGAAAATCTGCTCCTCCTGCCCCGGAGGGATGCCAGGACCCCGATCCGCCATGCGTATCACCACCCGATCCCCACACCCCTGCAGTTCCCACAAAAACCCGCTGTCGGCTGAGGCATATTTAAGCGCATTATCCAAAAGATTCACCAGAACCTGCTCGAACAGTACGGCGTCCAGATGGAGCATGGAGACCTTTTCATCAACATGAATGACCATTTTTATTCCCTGGCAACGTTTTTCCAGCCGCACCAGGGCCGATCCGAGCAACTCCTCGAAGGGGATCCATTCACAGCGCAAGCGACAGGCGCCGGACTCCAGCCGGACCATATCGAGAAGATTGGTAATCAATCGTTCCATGCGTTCCGCTTCGGAACAGATGGTCTCCAGGAGTTCTCCCTGCTGGCTGGGATCCAGATTGGTATCATCATCCCGCAACGCGGTGCCTGCCCCGGTGATGGCCGCCAGCGGGGTGCGCAGATCATGGGAGGCCATGCTCAACAGGGCGGCCCGCATCTCTTCCGCCTGGGCGCGGACAGCGGCGTTACCGGCTTCGGTTCCCAGTCTGGCCCGATCAATGGCCAGACTGGCCTGTCGGGCAAAAGCCTCCAGCAAAACGCCCCAGCCACTTCCCAACAACCGCCGGTCCCGGATCCGCACCACCATGGCTCCGCTGACCCGACCGGCGGCAATCGGGAACGCGCTGAACTCCTCCTCCGGAAAGACCTGGGTGCCCCGTCCTGAGGACTGACCCTGATCGCAACACCACCGGACCATGGTCATGGCCTGCTCCGAAAGGTGCATCTCCGCCGGAACCAGAACAATGGGGTTCAATCTCCCCTCGCCATCTTCCAGCCAGATACCCGCCTCGCCTCCAAACAGCCGCGCGGCATGCCGGACCACGATGCCGGCCACCTCGTCATCATGGAGTGTGGAGATTACATCCCGGCTCAGGTGATACAACACCTCGGTTTGCAGTTCCCGTTCACGGGCTTCGAGTTCCTTGTTGCGGATGCGGGTCATCAGGGCGCTGATGACCAGTCCCACCATAAACAGGATGGTGAAGGTCAGAATGTATTGGGAATCGGAGACTTCGAAGGTGAAATACGGATGGACAAAGAAAAAATCATACGCCGCGACCGACAGGGCCGAAGTCACCAGCGAGGGCCCCTGGCCGAAGCGGAACGCGACGGCCATGATGGGCAGAAGATAGAGCATCACCAGATCCGGGGGAGTCAGCCATGACCTCCCCCAAAAGACCACGCCCGTGGTGACCACCACGGAGAACAGCCCGAGTGCATAACCAAGCCAGGCAGGACCGGATACCGTGTCGGCCAGGAGACGATCCCTTTCCCGGTTCTCCTCGTTTTCCGCCTCGGTCATGCCGACTGCTCTCCATGAAAAAACGCTCTACAAATT
>JADGAB010000261.1 GCA_015232245.1 Magnetococcales bacterium
AGCAGCGCAGCATACACGTCAGTATGTGAGCAGCGGAGGGGCGTTGCAACGCGGCATCAAGGCCGATGGCGCCACATGTCAACACGCCCTAAAGTCCGCCCAAAAAGAGTCGCCGGACGGTCAGCAGGCTTGAGACGCGCGCGAGGTTCTTTCGGGGGACTCATTCATGATGGGTACAGGACTGGTATCACGAAGAGTACTATGCCCACTCGCCAGAAATCGATCCTCCTGGCCCCGTCGAAGGTTCCAACCGGGTTGTACGGGGCGGGGGTTGGCACCGTTTCAGAGGCAGCATGCGCTCCACGACCCGTGATTTCAACCACCCGGGCGGACAGGTCCCGGACCAGGGCTTTCGCCTGCTGAGAATGCATCCATAAACGGCTCTCCCATACAGCGATGGTTCCCCATGCCGATACGCAAACGCAGGGGACACACGTTTCTTTGAGCCTGGATGGCGTCGGCTGTAATCAGGAGGGATCTCCCGGGCGCCGGGCGACGACCGTTCTGATTTGAAGGGCAACCGGTGCGTCGTCCGCACACCTTGCGCCATGGGGCCATTGGCGAACGGTCGAAGCCCAATGCCTGATCATTCCCTGACAGGTTGCAAAGGCTTGCCATCTTCCACGACAAAACTGGCCAACGTTGCAATGCCGGAATGTGCATTCTGCGCATCATCCAATCCCCGCAACGCAACGCGCGCCTGGACGGGAGTCACCTCCACCACGCCATAGCCACGTTTCTCCGGATTCGTATACAGACAATGCGGATTTTCCGCTGCCCGGCGTTGCGCATCTTCCCTCGATTGCCAGCCCCTTGACGTAATGCTGGTACCGACAAACTCACCGGCAACCACCGGAGATTGGACATCGTACGGATCCTGATGGACCCGCGCCACCAGGTTGTGATGAATGTCGCCACCCAGAATCAACGGATTGCGCGGCTTGTGTCGCACCAGCGACTGCAAAAGCCGTTGACGGGCGTCGGGAAAGCCATCCCAGGTATCAATCGAGAGGTTCACGCCCTTGCCGTGGGGATAATTGCCCGGAGTGAAGCGACCCTGTTGCGCCACGATATTCCATAACGTCTTCTGTTGCGCGCTGAGTCTGAAGCCCTCGTCCAGCCATTTTTCCTGGGTACTGCCAAGCATGCTGCGTCTTTCGTCCGGCTCCGTGCAGACGGCAAAAATTCCCGGGGTGGTCTGTTTCGGCGGGCATAAGGGAGCATCCCGGTATTGGCGGCAATCAAGCATATGAATTGTCGCCAACCTGCCAAACTCGACCCGATCGTAAATACGCATTTCCGCTCCCCGCGCCATCCCTTCCAGCCCCTCCAACAGGGTGGAAGCCCGCAAGGGCATATGCTCGTAATAGGCCTGATAGGCAGCCGCGCGCCGCTGCGCAAAATCCTTGGTATCGTATACGGAACGGATCCCCGCATAGTCGTTTTCCACTTCATGATCATCCCAGATCACCAACCATGGGCAGTGGGCGTGCATGGCCTGGAGCATGGGATCGCTTTTATATAAGGCATAGCGGATGCGAAAGTCCGCCAGGTTCTGGATGGCGGGCAAATGGTGGTGTCGCACATGGCCGGGGTTGGAACTGGATGCCCACTCGTAGATGTAATCCCCCAGAAACAGCACCAGATCGAGATTTTCCCCCTGCATGTGATGATAGGCGGCGTAAAGGCCGTGCTCCCAACTCTGACAGGAGGCAAAGGCCAGCCGCAGTCGCGACGGCAGCGCTGTGGCGACCGGCAAGGTGCGGGTGCGTCCCGTGGCGCTGACGGCTTCTCCAACGCGGAAGCGATAGCCATACCAACGGTCCGCGGTCAATCCCGCCACCTCCACATGGACCGAGTGAGCCAACTCCGGCACCGCCACCGCCTGCCCCTGGACCACGATCCGTTCCGGATTGGCCAGATCAAACACCTCCCAGGCAACCCGTACTGCCTGACTGGCCGGGATCTCACTGCCGACAAGGCGGGTCCATAACACGAACCCGTCGGCCATCGGCGAGCCACTGGCAATCCCCAAACCAAAGGGCGAGGAGACCGGCTTCAGAACAACGGCCTCGGTTTGGCCCAACTGCGGCAAGGCCAGCAGCGCAACCCATGCTCCCGTGGCGCGCAGGAACTCCCGGCGCGCCAACACTCTTGGGCAGGGATTCATCGATTGATCTCCTCGTGGATGATGCGGTCGAAACCAAACGGATCCTGCTTCAGACCAATGGATACCCCCGCCCGTGCTTCTTACATTAAAAATCAACCATTCGCCTGAAAAGATTCAATATTTTTATCTTGCTTTGCAGTCAGAAAAAGCGCGCAAGAGCCTATCAAAACGTCAACATATTATCCCACACTCGATGTTCGAGTTTTTTGAGGCTTGACATGACAGAGGCACAAAAAAAAGCAGCAGATCAGCCGATTGGACTCTAAACCAAGCCCAACAAGAATACCAACAATTTTAGCGGAAGCAAGCGGAACGACGAGGATGAATGCGGAACAAAGTAATAGTTAACCAGCTGATTTTTATCTATTTACGGAACGATTCGGACATGTGCGGAATACGTCTTGGTGCCCGACAAGGGACTCGAACCCTCACGCCGCGAGGCACGGGAACCTAAATCCCGCGTGTCTACCATTTCACCAATCGGGCCAGGGAGGTCAGCCAGGGGGGATGGTGCAGGACGCACGCCTGACATTGAAAGAAACGCCGCTGCGACGGTCGATCAATACACATTCACATTATGCGCAACAGATGCGCATGCATGACAATCCAATACCAGAGATTGGTACAGGCTTCCATAAAGGGTATGGGGCGAACGATGGGACTCGAACCCACGACCACCGGAATCACAATCCAGGGCTCTACCAACTGAGCTACATCCGCCATAAAGACCGCTTCCGATCCTGAAACCTTCTTAAAGAAGGGTCGGGAACTTTACGAAATTCCGGAAGGCAACACCGTAAAAATTTTATACGGATTCCATCTGAAGTCAAGTCTCAATCTCTCTCCCGAACACGAAAAATCAGTGGCGTCTTACGCTGACAGACATGACGATGAATGCGTCACCCCTGGTCATGGAAAAGAGCCCCTGAAGCCCAACCACTCATCTCGGATAACGGCCTTTCAGTTCAGGGCCTGTTGTCGAAGGTCTGATGACGGTGTGACAGAGACTCCCTGACCGCCAATCGGGGCACTGGGTAGCGACCATTCTTGAGCGCAAGACAATGGATGCTCGCGGACAACAATTAAAACACCTCACCGATTATGCAATTTATAAACACCTAAAGATTGAGCTGTTATGGGTGAAATTTAATCAGCAAGTCCTGTTAAACCGCAACCATGTCAGGATGTTGATTTTTAGACCCGGCGGCAATGCGGGACGCACGGCTGAAAAGGCGCCGCTTCGCGGCCTGCTGGGCGCGCGGGAATTGCTTCGCAATTCCCTTTGAAAAGCGCGCCAAAGGCAAAGTCCCAAGGGCTTCGCCCTTGGATCCCACCAGGGGGATAATCCCCCTGGACCCCTATCAAGTGAAACTACGCATCCCAAAATGGTTGCGGTTTAGATTTCGCTAACAATGAAGAAGAATAGTCGAAGCCCAGTGCCATCCAAACTCCACTCCCCTACATCCTCACCCGCTCCAACTCCTTCCTGATCCGCTCCTGCATGGCCGTGTCATTGGTCGGGGACTGCGGTTTGGTCTCCTCCCGGATCTGTCTGCGCCAGCGACGCAGGGCGAGCATCAGGGCATAGCCGCCAAGACCCAAGCCGATGAACGGCGCGCCCCACAACAGCGCATTCATCCCCCGGGTGGTGGGTTCCAGGTAGATGTAATCCCCGTAACGCTGAAAGAAATAGTCCCGGATCGCCCCCTCCTGCTCGCCGGCGGCCACCTTGTCCCGGATCAGCTTCAGCATGTCCTTGGCCAGATCCGAATTGGATTCGTAAACCGACTGGTTCTGACAGACCGCGCAACGCAGATCCTTGGCAATCTGTCGCACCATGGCTTCGGTGGGATCCTCCCCCTTGACCTCGGCCAACGCGGTCAGCGGCAGCGCCAGCAACCCCGCGAGAAACGTCAACCGGAGAGCTTTCATTTGGCGTTTCCTTGCATCAGAGGCAGAGCCCGTTGCTCGAACCAGCCCGGGAACAACGGCCCGGTGTGTTTCATGCGGATCATGCCGGACGGATCCACCAGATAGGACTCCGGCGCGCCGTACACCCCCCAGTCGATGGCGATTTTCTGTTCCGGATCCTGGGCATGGGGATAGCCGGGATTGCCATGCCGGGCCAGGAACTCCATGGCCGCCTCGGGGGTGTCGCGAAAATCCACCCCCAGCATGACAAAATCGTTCCGGCCTTTGGTCTTGGCCGCCAGTTCCATCAGATAGGGATGCTCGGCCACGCAACTGATGCACCATGAGCCCCAAAAATTGACCAATACCCATTTGCCCCGATGGGTCGAGAGCTTCACCGTGCCAGGGCCAGCCAGGGCCGGGGCGGAAAAATCGTTGGCCGGGCGGTTGACCAGGGGCGAGGGAATGTTGCGGGGATCGTTGTTCAGCCCCAGGGCAAACAGGAGCAGAATGGCCAGCACAGCCCCCAACAAGACGATTTTCCAGATGCCGTTCATGATGAATCCGACCCTACCCATTCTGGGATGTGAACTTCCGAAAAAAAAGCGGGGGTCTGGGGGAT
>JADGAB010000262.1 GCA_015232245.1 Magnetococcales bacterium
TGGTCAACACCACCCTGCGCACCAGCGATCCCCATGTCTACGCCGCCGGTGACGTCTGCCAGATCTGGTCGGAACAGGATAATGTCTATCGGTTCTATTATGGTTACAAGAACGTCCGCGCCATGGGCGCGGTCGCCGCGATCAATATGACGGGGGGCCATGAACAGTTCGCCACCACCCAGGAAGAGACGCTCTGCCGGGACGGTCAGGGCAACATCGACTCAACCTTCTGGGCCTACGAGTGAGCCCCAGGCCATGAACGGGTCCATCAACCCCCCCAACGGGAAAACGGTCATGAATGCCACCGACATCCAAATCGCCATCTGCGGTTCCGCGGGGGACGGCACCATCGCTGCCGGCGACATCCTGCGCAATGCCGTGGCCGCGGCAGGTTATCGGGTGATCTGCTTCGATGTCTACCCCCCCGAGATCCGGGGCTTTGGCAAGTGCATCTCCCGTCTGCGGATCACCACGGAACAGTCCTACTCCCTGAAACGTCAATCCGATGTCCTGATCTCCCTGGATGACAGCCATACCATTCCCCATGTGGGTGAGGTACGGGATTTTGGCGCGGTGATTTTCGAATCCCAGCCCATCTCCCCCTGCGCCGAAGGAGAACACATCAGCGGTCATGTGCTGCCCGGCCAGATTCCCTATGGCTTCCCGATCCGGGAGCTGGCGCAAAAGGCCACCGGCGGGGCCCGCTCCCGCAATCTGGTGGTGCTGGGGATCATCGCCGGTCTGCTGGGACTGGCTCCGGCGAGTTTCCAGAAGATCATCGAAAAGAAATTCGGCAAGCAGGGACCTGCGGTCGTGGGTCGCAACCAGGCCGGATTCCAGTCCGGTTACGATGCCGGGGCCAACACGTTCAAGCTCGATGATGTCTCGTTCAGCCCCATCGAGAAATCCGCCGCCTCCGGCAAGGTGATCATGTTGAGCGGCAACGCCGCCGTGGTTCAGGGTTGCGTGGACGCGGAACTCAAAACCTTTTTCGGCTATCCCATCACCCCGGCCACGACCATCATGGAGCGTCTGGCCACGGAACTGCCGAAACGGGGGCGCCGTCTCCTGCAGACCGAAGACGAAATCTCCGCCATGGCCGCCACCATCGGGGCCGGTTTTGCCGGAGCCCGGGCAGCCACGGCCACCTCGGGTCCGGGTCTGGCGCTGATGGCCGAAATGCTCGGACTGGCCACCATCACCGAAACCCCCTGCGTGGTGTTCGTCTCCCAGCGTGGCGGACCTTCCACCGGCATGCCGACCAAGACCGAACAGTCGGATCTGAACGCCGCCATCTACGGCAGTCCCGGGGACTCCCAGCGCATCGTCATCGCCCCCACCAACGTGGAGGGGTGCTATCGCTGCGCGGGCAAGGCCTTTGAAATGTCGGAGCGCTATCAGACCCCGGTGATCGTACTGTTGGATCTTTATCTCTCCAACCGCTACGAAACCGTGACATTGGCCGAATCCGGTCCTCCTTTCGTGCTGGACGCCAACAAACCGTTGCGTCGTCTGGAACCGGGCGAGAACTATCAACGCTACGCCCTGACCGCCGATGGCGTCAGCCCCCGCGCCGTGCCCGGGGATGCCAACTGCATGCATGTGATCACCGGTCTGGAACACAACGAACTCGGTCGGCCCAGCGACAGCGACGAGATGCACACGGCCATGAGCCACAAGCGTCACAACAAGCTGCAGGCCGCTCTGGAGCATCCGGACTTTGCCGTGACCAAACGGTTCGGCGATACGGGCCGGGTGAAGGTGGGAATTCTGGCCTGGGGTTCGACCTTCGGCGAGTGTCTGGAGGCGATGTTCATGGCCCATGGGGAGGGAATCTCCTGCGCCGCCATGAAGGTGGTGATGCTCTCCCCCTTCCCGACCAAGGCGATTGCCGCGTTCATGAATGATTGCGACGCGGTTTTGGTGCCAGAGGTCAATTACGAGGGACAGTTCGCCACACTGGTGCAAGGGGTGCTCGCCCGGCCTGTGACCCGGCTGAGCCGGGTGCCCGGTTCCCCCATGCCCGTGGAACTGATCCTCGGAGAGATCCGGCGGTTGTCCGGCGTTGCCGCGCCGGCGGCTGCCTCTTGAAAGAATGAAATTATTTGAGCACCTGGAGATTCTGACATGTCCATATCCGCCATGCCGGTTTTCGTTGATGTCAAATTGCGCGAGGTGCAAGAGAGCGGACACCTGGAATATCGCTCCCGTTCCCTGCCCACCTGGTGTCCCGGTTGCGGCTATTTCGCCATCGTGGAAGGGGTGACCCATGCCTGCAACGAAATGGGCATTTCCAAGGATCAATCCGTGGTGGTCTCCGGAATCGGCTGCTCCTCCCGTTTTCCGTTTTTTGTCAATCTCTACGGGTTTCACACCCTGCATGGCCGGGTTCTGCCGGTGGCCACGGGCATCAAGACCGCCAATGACCGCCTGACAGTCATCGCCGTGGGAGGCGACGGCGATGGATTTGCCATCGGTGGCGGACACATCGCCCACGCGGCCAAGCGTAACGTGGACATCACCTATCTGCTGTTCGACAACGGCATCTATGGCCTGACCAAAGGTCAGACCTCGCCCACCTCCGCCGTGGGCCTGCGCACATCCACCTCGCCCTTCGAAAACCCGGAACGGCCCCTGAACCCCTTGATGATGCTCCTCTCCTATGGAGCCAGTTGGGTGGGTCAGGCCTATGCGGGTCATCCGGATCACCTGCGGGAGATGATCACCCAGGCCGTCGCCCACCGGGGCTTCTCCTATCTCCACATCTTGAGCCCCTGCGTCACCTTCGACAAAACCAGCAAGACCTACGTCAATCTGGGCATGCAGGTCAGAAACATGCCCGAGAGTCATGACTCCACCAACCTCATGTCCGCCATGCAACTGGCCCAGAATCAGGATCATCCTGCCTTGGGACTCTTCTATCGTCAGTTCCGTCCCACTCTGGGAGACACCTTTGAACAGGTGATCTCCAAAGCGGGCGGACATCATCCGTAAAACACAAGATCCAATCCCGAATGGGTCTTTCATCCGGACAAATGATTTAAATAATTAATTTTCACCAACAACTGGAGAAAAAATTCATGAAAAGCCACGATCTGATTATCGTCGGTGCTGGCCTTTCCGGGATGCGCGCTGCTCTGGAAGGGGCCAAGGCCGGGATCGATGTCGCGGTGGTGAGCAAGGTGCATCCGTTGCGCAGCCACTCCTGCGCCGCCCAGGGAGGGATCAACGCCGCGATCAATCCCCGTGACAAATGGGAGGTCCACGCCTACGACACGGTGAAAGGATCGGACTTCATCGGTGACGAGGACGCCATCGATCTGATGTGTCGCGAGGCCCCGGGCATCATCCACGAAATGGATCGCATGGGCACCCCCTTCTCCCGCAACGATGACGGTGAAATCGCCCAGCGTCCCTTTGGCGGCGCCAGTTTCGACCGCACCTGCTATGCCGCAGACCGGACCGGTCAGGTGTTGCTGCACACTTTGTGGGAGCGGCTGGTCCATTCTGGGATTCACGTTTACGAAGAGTGTCACGTCTTTAAGCTGGTGCTGGCCGAGGATGGTCATGTGGCGGGTCTGGTGGTCTACGACATCAAGACCGGCGAGATGTTCGGGATGCGGGGCAAGGCGATTCTGCTGGCCACCGGCGGTTACGGACGGGTGTTTCTCTCCTCCACCAACGCCACGACCAATACCGGCGACGGCATGGCTTATGCGTTGCGGGCCGGCGCGCCGCTGGCGGACATGGAGTTTGTGCAGTTTCATCCCACGGGTTTGCGGACATCCGGCATTCTGGTGACCGAAGGGGCCCGGGGCGAGGGGGGCTATCTGATCAATGCCGAAGGCGAGCGGTTCATGGGCCGCTATGCCCCGAAAAAGTGGGAGCTGGCCTCCCGGGATGTGGTCTCCCGGGCCGAACAGACCGAAATCCTGGAAGGTCGCGGCAAGGACGGAGCGATTTTCCTGGATCTGCGCCATCTTGGACGTGACAAGATCATCGACCGTCTGCCGCAGATTCGCATTCTGGCTTTGGATCTGGAAGGGGTGGATCCCATCGACGCGCCGATTCCGGTGCGTCCCACGGTCCATTACTCCATGGGTGGCATCCGCACCGACAAGTTTGGCGCATCACCGGTGCCCGGTCTGTTTGCGGCGGGCGAGGCGGCGTGCGTTTCGGTGCATGGGGCCAACCGTCTGGGCGGCAACTCTCTGCTGGACACCATCGTCTTTGGCAAGATCACCGGCGAACACGCCTGTCAATACGTCCGGGGACAGAAGTTGCGGGATTTCCCCGGCAATCCGGTGCAGGAAGAGGTGGACAAGATCCGGGAACTCAAGAACCGTCCGGACCGGGGTTTGCGTCCCGCCACGCTCCACCACGCCATGGCCGAGGATATGAACACCTATTGCGGGGTCTATCGGGAACCCAACGGCATGGCCACGTTGGCCGGAAAGTTCACCGGCTGGCGCGCCGACTACGAACGGATCCATCTGGACGACAAATCGCCGGTCTTCAATGTGGACCTGTTGCGCGCCGTGGAGCTGCGCAACCTGCTGGATCTGGGCGAGTGCATCGTCAAGGGAGCACTGGCGCGGGAGGAGTCCCGGGGCGCCCATTATCGCATCGACTTTCCCAACCGCGACGACGCCAACTGGCGTCAACATACCCTGGCCTTCTGGGATGATGGGGCCC
>JADGAB010000263.1 GCA_015232245.1 Magnetococcales bacterium
CAAAGTCAAAACCCTGGGGGAGGAATCCCCCAGACCCCCGCTTTTTTTTCAAAAATTGATCTCTCGCGACGGCTGGTCGGCTCGACTGGCCTTGGCCATCCAGGGGGCCTCTTTTCGCAGGAGAGGTGGCGTTTCGATCCGTTCGGGGGGGAAAGTCGCCTCCACCGGAATGCTCGCCTTGAGCAAAGCTTCCAGATCCAGCTCCGCATCCATCACAAACGGCATGGTTTCGAAATCGTCCGCGCCGGCAAAGGGATCTTCTTCCTCCTCCTCCCGGGTCAGCATGCTTTCGAACTGCTGATCCAACGCCTGATCCGCCGCCTCGGGAATGGCAAAGGGATCCACCCCGAGCGCCATTCCGGTCTCCTGGGGGGCAGAGGGAAGCTCCCGGATCATCGGGGTATCGTTGAGCAGGTTCTCCAGCGCGACGGTCATGGTGGCGATGTTGTCCAGCGCCATTGCCGACTCCAATGCCTTGCGCAACTGTTGGGCTCCTTTGGTCAGGGCCTCCCGCCGACCGTTATCCAACGTCTTGCCCTGCCGCAGAGTGAACTGGCGTACCCGGTACAACAGGCTGTCGGCCTGATTGTGTATGTGCACGATCCGATGCTGCCAGGCATCCGCTTCCGCATGCTGCTGCGCCTCGTGGATCATCTGTTGAATGCGGGTTTCGTCCAGTCCGCCGGAGACCCGGACCCGGATCGACTGTTCCCGGCCCGTGGCCTTGTCGATGGCCGACGCCTTGACCATGCCATCCGCGTCCACCACAAAGGAGACCTCGATGCGGGGAATGCCCCGGGGCGCGGCGGGCAGACCGTCCAGGGTGAATTCGCCGAGAAAATGGTTGGCGCTGAAGATGCCCCGTTCCCCCTGGGCCACCCGGACCGTGGCGAACTTCTGATTGTCCGTGACGGTTGAGAAGGTCTTGGTGAACAGACAGGGAATGGTGGCGTTTTTGGGGATGAGCACGTTGAAAATCCCCCCTTTGGTCTCGATGCCCAGGGACAAAGGGGTGACATCCAGCAGCAGCACGTCACGCACCTGACCTCCCAGCACACCTCCCTGGATCGCGGCTCCCAAAGCGACGATCTCATCCGGATTGACGCCGGCGCGGGGTTCCCGGCCAAAGAAATTGGTCACCACCTGACGGATTTTCGGCATGCGGGTCATGCCGCCGGCCAGGATCACCGCGTCGATCTGCTCCACGGTGATTCCCGCGTCCTGCAGGGCGATCATGCAGGGAATGATGGTCCGCTGGATCAAGGTCTCCACCAGCTCTTCCAGTTTGGCCCGGGTCAGGGTGCAACGCAGATTTCTGGGACCATGGGCGTCGAAACAGAGAAACGGCAGATTGATTTCCGTCTGCAGATGGGTGGAAAGCTCGATGCGGGCGATCTCCGCCGCCTCCTTGAGCCTCTGCAGCGCCTCCTTGTCCAGACGGGGATCCACGCCGTGCAACTGCATGAACTCTTCGGTCAGATGCCGGATCACCGCCTGATCGAAATCCTCCCCGCCCAGAAAGGTGTCGCCGTTGGTGGCTTTGACCTGAAACACCCCGTCGCCGATCTCCAGAATGGAGATGTCGAAGGTGCCGCCTCCCAGATCGAAGACCGCGATGGTCTGGCCGGTTGTCAGTTCCAGGCCGTAGGCCAGGGCGGCGGCGGTGGGTTCGTTGATGATGCGCAAAACGTTGAGTCCGGCGATCCGTCCCGCGTCCCGGGTGGCCTGACGCTGCGCCTCGCTGAAATAGGCCGGCACGGTGATCACCGCATCCCGCACGGCCTCTCCCAGACTCTCTGCGGCGATCTGTTTCATCTGTTGCAGAATGACGGCGGAGATCTGCGCCGGGGCCAGTTTCGCACCCCGCACCTCCACGCCGGCGTCGCCGTTGTCCAACTCGACGATGCGACAGGCGGCCAGCTTTTTCTCCCGCTGGATCACCGGATCGCTGAAGCGGCGTCCCATCAGACGCTTGATGGCAAACAGGGTGTTTTCCGGATTGACCACCATCTGGCGTTTGGCGGTCTGTCCCACGCGCCGTTCCCCGTCTGCGGCGTAGGCCACCATGGAAGGGGTGGTCCGGTTCCCTTCCGGATTGGCCAGAACCCGTGGCACGCCGTTCTCCAGAACCGCGACGCAGGCGTTGGTGGTGCCCAGGTCAATGCCGATTATTTTGCTCATGGCGATTCCATCCTTTCCAAAAACAAGGGACCGACACGGACAGGTCGAGGCGGTGTTTTGGAAGCTAGCAATAATAATGCCAGCTATTATTGATGGAATTCCAATCAGTTGGGAAAGAAGGGCGGGCAGGAGAGAAGACCGCGGTCTGGCGTCAATGAAACCGCATCCATTTCGGGATGCGTGGTTTTATTTATAGGGGTCCAGGGGGATTATCCCCCTGGTGGGGTTCAGGGGCGAAGCCCTTGGTGGGGTCCAGGGGCGAAGCCCTTGGTGGGGTCCAGGGGCGAAGCCCTTGGGACTTTGTTTTTGCCTTTGGCGCGCTTTGTTAACCCGCGCGCGCCCAACAAAGCCGCGAAGCGGCGCCTTTTCAGCCGTGCGTTCCGCACTTCCGCAGGTTTGAAAATCAGCATCCCGAACCGGGTGCGGGTTACATGCCCCGGTCGGTGATCTTGTAGATGCCCAGCCGTTTTTGCAGCCGTCCGGCCTGACGCAGCGATTCGATCAGAAAACGCCGGTCCAGTTCGTTGAGGGAGTTGGGATCCACCTTGTTGGTGACGGGTTTGCCCCGCAGGTGTTGATCGTGCTGCATGCGCAGCCGCAGATGTTGCAGAAAATCAAAGGCGTCGTTCCAGGCATCCACCTCCTTGGCCGGGATTTTTTTGTGCCGGGAGGCTTGGCGCAGCCGGTAGCGGGTGCCGGAGGAGACGATCTCGTGGGCCAGCGAGAAGATCCGGGCCGCATCCACAAAGAGTGCGATTCCGGAGAGCTTGAGGTCGATGGTGCCATCCGCGCCGGTGACGAAATCCCGCAGCAGTCCCAGGGGCGGGGAGCGTTCCAGGGCGCTTTCCACCATCAGATGCAAAAACCTCTGATTGGTTTTGGCGGTGCGGGTGACTCGGGCCCGCAATTGATTGGCCAGGCTCTTTTCCCCGTGCAGGGGACGAAAATCGAAGAAGATCGTGGCATTGAGCAGGGATTCCGGTTCCGGGGAGCCGATCCAGTCGAGAAATTGACGTTCCCACTCCTCCAGGCTCAAGCACCACTTGGGATTGCCCGCCATGATTCCCCCCTTGCACAAAGGGAAACCGCACTGATCCAGAATGGTGTTGACCTGTCGGGCAAAACGGAGCAGCGGCTCCCGCGCCTCCTCCGCGGAGACCCCCTCGGAGGGCCGGAAGATGATGGCGTTGTCCTGATCGCTGGAGAGGGTCTGCTCGTGGCGTCCCTCGCTGCCCAGGGCCAGCCAGCAGAAAGTGGCATCGCCCGGGGGTTCCTGCAGGGCGGTGCGCCGCAGGATCTGTTCGGTCAATTGATCGTTCAAGGTGGAGATGATCTGGGTGAGCTGTTCGGAGCGTACCCCCTGATCCAACAGGTTGTGGCTTAAGCGGCGGATGTCGTCGCTGCACTGGATCAGTGCCTCGACGTTTTCCGCCTGTTGGATGGCCACTGCGATCTGGGCCAGACCCACCCGTTGCAGTCCGAACAGATCCCGTTCGTTGACCAGTCCGATCACCTTTCCTTCTTCCACCACCACCACCTGACGATGACCATGACGGGCCATCTCCAGGGCGGCGTGGGAGCCGGGCAGTTTGCCGGAGAGGGGTTGCAGATCCTGGGTCATCACTCCGGAGACCGGGGCGTCGGTGGGATAGGCGTTGAGGGCCACCCGGTGCAGCAGGTCCGACAAGGTGAAGATTCCCAGAGGTTGCAGCTCGGAATTGACGATCACCGCCACTTCGGCCCGCTGGGCCGCCATCTCCCGGAGCACCTGGCGCAACGGGGTCTCCGGGGGGAAGGTGAGGGGAGCGCCCCGCACGATGGTGGCCAGCGGCATGTCCAGGGATTGATAGTCGGGTCGGGTGCTCAACTGGTTGGTGTAGAGCTTGCGGGTTTCGTCGATGAGAATATTGGAACGGGCTTCACAAAAACGCCGGAAGCCGGGAAACTCCTGCAGTGCCTCCTGAAAGCGGGCCGCGGGCAGACAGTAGAGGGTGCACTCTTCAGTCACCCGGAAGGTGGAGAAGACCGGTCGTTTCTGGTAGAGGGCCTCCACCGGAAAGAAATTGCCGGGTGTCAGTTCCGCCAGCACCGGATTGTCGATGGAGGTGCCCATGGCCTCCACCACCGCCTTGCCCTGGGCCACCAGAAACAGATCCCCCGGGGACTCTCCCGGCGCCAGCAGGATCTGGTTTTTCGGCACCACCCGTGTGGCGAACCGTTCCGCCAGTTGCAGTCGTTCTTCCGGTTTGAGCTCCCGGAAGCAGGTGAAATCCTGGATTTTTAACAGTGCGGTGTCCGGAGAGGTCTCTGGCATGGTATCGGGTCGGCAGGCTTGGAGTGGAGGGAGGACACGGAGTCTGGGGGGATTTTCCGGCTTTTTTGGGTGGTTGTCTACCGGAGCCGCGTTTTTGGAGTGCGTTGTTTTATGGATAGGGGTCCAGGGGGATTATCCCCCTGGTGGGGTCCAGGGGCGAAGCCCTTGGGACTTTGCTTTTGACTTTGGCGC
>JADGAB010000264.1 GCA_015232245.1 Magnetococcales bacterium
GGAATTGCGAAGCAATTCCCGCGCGCGTCCAGCAAAGCCGCGAAGCGGCGCCTTTCCAGCCGTGCGTCATGCATTGCGCCGGGTCTGAAAATCAACATCCCGAAACAGGCGCGGTTTATTAAAATTTCCAGTCCATTCTGGCCAGAATCGCCCTGGGGATTTCGCTGGCCGTGACACTGGTGCCGGTGAACTCCGGATGACGGTCATCCAGGAGGTTCTGACCGGTCAGACTGAGATTCAGGTCAGGTCTGGCCCGCCAGCCGAGGCGCAGATCCAGACGGGTGACCGCCGGAATCTTCAGATGGCTCAACCGACCCACCCCGAACACCGCCCCGTCCAGTTCCAGGTCATGGGGCAGATCCAGTCGGGAACGCACCTGCCACTGATGCCGGGGAATGTCGTCGGCGCTGCCCGGGGAGGTGGTGTCGGTGCTGCCGTCGATCACCTCCAGATGCATTTTCATCCAGGCGTGGCTGGCGATCAGCTTCCACCGTTCCGTGACCCGCCACTCCATGGCGCTCTCCACCCCGTAAGAGTTGGCGATGGCCTTGTTGGCGTAGTATTGGTTCAAGGTGGGGGGCAAAAACGTGGGCGGACGGTTCTCGGTGGAGACCAGGTGGTCGTATTGATTATAGAAACCGGCCAGTTCCAGAGAGAGTTCCGGTTTGATCTGGATCCGGTAGCCCAGTTCCCAGGCCAGCAGGGTTTCCGAAACGATATCCGGGTTGCCACGAAACGAGAGCATGGTGTTCAAATCGATGGGGGCGGTCAAACGGAAATCCCGGTCCACCCGGGCCGGGGTGCGCACCGCCCGGGAGACCGCGGCCCAGAGGGTCTGATCCTCGGCGGCGCGCCACATGAGACGCCCGCTGGGCTGGATCTCCACCCCGGTGAAATCGTTGTGTTCCACCTTGGAGCCCAGGCTCAGCTTGACCGTCGGAGCCAGCGTGATCTCGTCCTGCACGAACAGGTTGAACAACTGGTCATGGCGGGAAGGGGGATTCCATTGGATGAAAGGACCGTTTGCCAGATCCGTGGTGGTGAGCCGGTAGCCCGCGCCGAACATCAGGGCGTGATCCTGGTGTCGCAGGCCGTATTGCCAGTCCGCATCGTAGATGTTGGTCTGTTCGAAGGCGGTATTGACGTTGCGGTCGAAATAGAGCTGCAATGACCAGTTGCGCTCCTCCGGCAGGGTTTTCGTCCAGCGGCCCAGCAGGTGGCCACCGTGTTTGGTGCCGTCCACCACGTCCTCCTTCATGGCGAACAGATCCCCCTGCAGGGTCATCTCCTCCCCGGAGGCCCGATGCCAGTCCATGCGGAAGCCTCCCCGCTCTCCGTTCCAGTCGTCCCCGGCTCCGGTGTTGTTGGCGCGGCGGAAGTCGGCGTGATCAAATCCGGTGGCATATACCCGATAGTCCACCTTCTCCCCGGCCTGTCCGCCGTGCCGCAGGGTGGTGCGCCAGCTCTCCGGAGCGCCGGCGGATACCGAAACCAGATTGCCATGGGTGTCGGCGGCCTTTCTGGTGATGATGTTGATCACCCCGTTGACCGCGTTGGCCCCCCACATGGTGGCGCCGGGACCACGAATCACCTCGATCCGTTCCACATCCGCCAGGGGAATCTCCTGCAGGTTCCAGTTCACCCCGGCAAACAGCGGCGTGTAGAGGGTGCGTCCGTCCATGAGCACCAGCAGCTTGTTGGAAAACTGGGCGTTGAACCCCCGGGCCGTCACCGCCCAGTTGCTGGCGTTGATCCGCGCCACGTTCAGACCCGGCACCAGACGCAGCAGCTCCGGCACCGAAGTCATCCCCGAACGCCGGATCTCCTCGGCGTCGATCACCGTCACCGCCGCGGTGGTATCCACCAGTTTCTGATCCTTGCGGGCCGCCGAAGTGAGCCGGATCTCCGCCAGCTCCTTGAAATCCATGTTGAGCAGTTGTTCCATCTGGGCCTGCTGTTCGTTGCCCGTGCCCGCATGGACTGACGAGGCACTCACAATGGCCAGAAATCCGCTCCCAAGGAGGGGTATCCAGGTCAAATGCCGAGGTGGCCGATGGTCTGATCCCATACGCTTTTTCACATTTTTCCCCCGGAAAGTCCCTCTCCGCACCCGAGCGGTTTCGTTGCATCCCCTTTTCATGTTACAACGGATCGCCTCCGGTCACATCCTAAAAAAAACCGACCGGAAAGTCACCTCTTTAGAATTTCAATGATTTCTCAATGTCAGGACAAATTCATGAATCTTGATCTGGATACGTTGTGTGTCACCACCCTGCGGATGCTCGCCGTCGATATGGTGGAACAGGCCCAATCCGGCCATCCCGGCCTGCCCCTGGGGGCGGCCCCCATGGCGCACGTGTTGTGGAGCCGGTTTCTGCGGCATGATCCCTCGGATCCGCGCTGGCCGGACCGGGACCGGTTCATCCTCTCCGCCGGGCACGGTTCCGCTTTGCTGTACGCCCTGTTGCACCTGTCGGGATATGATCTGCCTCTGGATGAACTGAAACGGTTCCGGCAGTTGGGCAGTCGCACCCCCGGTCATCCGGAACACGGTCTGACCCCGGGGGTGGAGTGTTCCACCGGTCCTTTGGGACAGGGGTTGGCCATGGGGGTGGGCATGGCCATGGCGGAACGTCTGCTGGCCGACCGGTTTGCCCGGCCCGGCGAACGGCCCCTGGTGGATCATCATGTCTATGTGCTGGCCTCGGACGGGGACCTGATGGAAGGGGTGGCCTCCGAGGCCGCCTCTCTGGCCGGGCATCAGCGTCTGGGCAAGCTGATCGTTTTGTACGACGACAATCGCATCTCCATCGAGGGGAGCACGGATCTGGCCTTTACCGAAGAGGTGGAAGCCCGTTTCCGCGCCTATGGCTGGCACACCCTGGCCGTGGAGGACGGGGAGGATCTGGAGGCCATTGCCGGGGCCATTGAGCTGGGACGGGCCGAAAGCGGACGACCCACCCTGATCCGGGTGCGGACGCAGATCGGGCATGGCTCCCCGGTGGCCGGCACTGCCGGGGCGCATGGCGCGCCGTTGGGTCCGGAACGGCTCGCCACCACCCGGGCCTTTTACCAGTGGCCCGCGGAGTCGTTCCATGTGCCCCGGGAGGCGCAAGCCTTTCGCCAGGCGGTGATCGAGCGGGGCCGGGAGTGGTCCCAGGCCTGGGCGGCCCGGATCGCGACGGCGGAAACCGAGGATCCCCAACGGGTGGCGCTGTTCCGGGAGGCTTTGGCCGGGGTGCTCCCCGAAGGGTGGGACAACGGTCTGAACACCCTGGATTTCGGCGGCAAGCCCATCGCCACCCGGGTGGCCAGCGGCATGGTGATCAACGCCCTGGCCCCGGGATTGCCCTCCCTGATCGGCGGGTCGGCGGATCTGGCCCCTTCCAACAACACCATGATCAAAAACGGCGGCGCGCGCAACATCCATTTCGGGGTGCGGGAGCACGCCATGGGGGCGGTGGTCAACGGCATGGCCCTGCATGGGGGCTGGATTCCCTATTGCGCCACTTTTCTGGTCTTTTCCGACTACATGCGGGGCGCGATGCGTCTCTCCGCCCTGATGGAGACCCGGGTGATCTACGTGCTCACCCACGACAGCATCGCCGTGGGGGAGGACGGACCGACCCATCAGCCCATCGAGCAGTTGGCCGGGTTGCGCGCCTTGCCGGGTCTGACGGTGTTCCGTCCGGCGGAAGCCAACGAAACCGCCGCGGCCTGGCGTCTGGCGGTGACTGCCCGGGGTCCTTCGGCGTTGATTCTCTCCCGACAGAATCTCCCCCTGCTTCCCGCCGCTCCGGAAGGGGTGGCCCGGGGGGGATATGTGGTCTCTCCCTGCGTCGGCGCGCCGGAGCTGGTGTTGCTGGCCAGCGGCAGCGAAGTGGCGTTGGCCTTGGGGGTCAAGGCGCGGCTCGCGGCGGCGGGACACCTCCGGATCCGGGTGGTCTCCATGCCCTCGTGGGAGCTGTTCGCCGCCCAGTCCCGGGAGTACCGTCAGGAGGTGTTGTCCGACGGATTGCGGCTGGCTCTGGAGGCCGGTTCCTCTCTGGGGTGGCATCGCTGGGTCGGGGAGAGGGGCGAGGTGATCGCCGTGGACCGTTTCGGTCTCTCCGCGCCGGGCGGACAGGTGATGGAGGCCGTGGGGCTGACCGAAGAGGCGGTCACGGGCCGGGCACTGGAGCTGCTGGGCCGTCAATAATCGATGAGAGCCCGGGGGAGGCATTCCCCGGGCTTTTTTCAATCAAGCAGGAATTTGCCAGCAAAACAGATGCCCAAGATTATCCAGCCGTGAAATCATTCAAGCATTGCAGGCTGCCGGATGGATTCTGGCGGATATTTCTGGCAGTTAAACCGCGCCCATTTCGGGATGTTGAATTTCCGACCCGGCGGCAAGGACGCACGGCTGAAAAGGCGCCGCTTCGCGGCCTGTGGGGCGCGCGCGGGAATTGCTTTAGCAATTCCCTTTTGAAAAGCGCGCCAAAGGCTTAAAGTCCCAAGGGCTTTGCCCTTGGATCCCACCAAGGGCTTTGCCCTTGGATCCCACCAAGGGCTTTGCCCTTGGCTCCCACCAAGGGCGTCGCCCCCGGGCCCCCCCCGGGGCCGCCGCCCCCGGCCCC
>JADGAB010000265.1 GCA_015232245.1 Magnetococcales bacterium
GGCTAAAATCCGCCCAAAAAGAGTCGCCGGACGGTCAGCAGGCTTGAGACGCGCGCGAGGTTCTTTCGGGGGACTCAAGTTTAAATCCGTTGCATCATAGCAGATGGCACCTGTCATTCGATAACCACGTTCTGCCGAAGCAGACGGTGACAATTCGATCACCACTTGGTAGGGCCTCCACCCTTGTACTCCGATTGCTTTTTCATCCGTTGTTGGGTGATGTTTTCCTTGGTGGCGTATTATCCATGAGCGACCAGTATTTTTTTGGTTTGGAATCAACCAGCAAGCCGTATTCACAAGACCTACCCCCGGCCTCAAAATTGGTGTCATGCCAAAAAATATCATAGCCTTGGTCTTATCGGAAAGCCGTTTGAGAATCCACACATCATCGGGATGAACAGTCAACTCCGGTAATACGATAAGGTCTGCTGTGGACTTTCGAGTTAGTTCATCTTCTCCTTCCACTGATCGCTGTGCATCCATCTGGGTCCAGATGAGGTTGCAAAGCGTACTGAGATGGCAGCGATGTAGAGCACGATATGTCGGGCTATTGCTCAGAGATGGATCAGCTTTAGTGAAATCGACCTGCTTTGGCAACAGAGTCTGCGCCAATACCACACGTAGCGTGCCATTCTTGCCGCTGAATTGATCCCGTCCAATGGGAATAGGATAAATCGGGAGGTCGGAGGACTTGCCATACATTGCCCTCAACCGCACCAAGCGATTCCTGACGAGTGCCGCCAAGTCGTCAAGAGTTTCGACGTTCTCCCAATTTGTGATCAGCCCTGGTACCACCCGGACGCCAGGCCATTGCAGCAGACGCATCAGCAATTCACTGACCCACGGTGAAAACGGGGCGGCTTCACCGCCCAGAGATTCCGGCGTGTGCATCATGCCCAGGCGGCGTGTGTACCAGCTGTTGCGCATTCCCGAATAACTGTCCCACTCCTGCTTATTGAGATACGGGGTCAGGGTGAAATCCTGTTCACCTGTGATCACAGAGCGCAAGAGCCGCCCCAATACGTAAAACCATCGTTTGTTGGCCACGCACCAATCTGGAGTCACAAGTCTTGGGTCTTGCCGACCCAAACTGTTGAACTGGAGCATCAATTTCCCAGCACCCAGTTCAGGCTGTTTCAATCGCTGCCAGCTTTTTACTGTGATGATGATGTTGTGCAGAGAAAACCGCATCCTGGTAGATTCTTCATCCACCAGAGTCTGAATATTTTTGACCAGTTCATGTGCCAACTTGAGCCATTGGATTTCCTGCCCGAACGGATTGTCGGTGTGGGTCACAACATTCCATAATATAACCTCCTCACCGTCGAGGTCTGTCATGTCCCGTGATTTATTGTGCATTCCTTTAGGAAATTTCAGGTAGCCATGCGCGTCGGTTATCCATTCAAGCTGCTGGATGTCGATCTCGTTTAACACCTGGACCATCAGGTCTGGTCGGTTAAAGCTGACCAACTGGAGATGTTGTAACCGATCATTCGGAGAAGATGCTTTCAATGAATCGACAAACCACTTTGCAAAACGCTGGGCGTCCAAATGGAGTTGCTGGAACACCATAGCTAAAACCAGATCATCCTGTTGCAGAAACGAACGCTGAGGATAGACGGCGGTCTGCAACAGGTCAGAGTAATGCTGAGTTTCAGGCGCGCTGTTAATGTAAGCCATAGCTGGGCACGGCTCAAGAACGGCCAATAACAACAAGGACTGCTGCTGTGCGTACCAGGGGGATTTTTTTCCGAGTTTCCTGGGGTCGAGGATCTCCCTGGCGAAATCGATGAGTTGTACCCGGTAACTGCCAAGATCAGCAGCGTCAGGCATCTCCAAATCACGGGTCTGAAAGCCCGTCTCCATGGCACCTGCCCGGAGAAGGTCAGCGCAAATGTACCAACCAACCATGGCACGAGCTTTGTTTGTCCCTATGATCACTTGCCGCAAGCCATCCAGCACAGGTCGCAACAGTTCCGGGCTTGGGAAAAGGTCCATACCATAGCGCAACACCAACGTCAGTGATGGATCATGCGTCCAAGCGCGGATCAGCTTCCGGGCGAACATTTCCAGTTCATGGTCAATGGCATCCCGTGCCTTCAACCCAGGCCCAATCTCAGACTCCAGGTTAGTCATGCTACGGCGCAAACGCAGGGTCTTCAGCAAACGGTAGGCAGCAAACCGCTTCAGGGTATCGTCACGAATTTCTGTTTTGGGCGAAGCGATGGTAGAAAGGGGGTGGGCTTCGTCTCCCAACGGCAAGCAGCAGTCGAATTGGTCAGTCAGTGACAACAGGGCATCCAATCCAGCAGTAGTCTGCTGCAAGGTATCCATGTCCGTCGGGCCACTGAGTTCACTCTGAATCAGCGACATGCGGGATGTAACACCTATCTGACCGTCCATAAGTCGGAAGCGGATCACCTCGGTCTTGCCACTGTTGAGTTTTAAACAATGCTGGTTACTGACACCTGGAGGTGGATTGGCTGCAGCATTCAACCATGCGTTCATCCATCGGGTAATTTCTTCTCTTATGCGTGATCGGGCCTCACCATCGCCTTTTACGCTTACTACCAATCGAATGTCGTCAACATAACGGCAGTAGTCGTGGATGGTAATGTTGGGCAAGTCGGGAAGCCCTGATTGATCTTCCGTACCACACTGCCAATCAAACCGGAACGTTACGAAATCTAAATCATGGTTCCAGCCAGAAGTGCTCCGAATCGATTTGACCGCCTTCTCAACCTCCCCATAACCGAGATGCTTTTTCAACATACCACTGATGCAACGGTCAAACTCCAACAGGTAGGCGTTGGCAAAAAAACCACTGGCCACCAAGCCTTGTGGTAACCCGTCGGGCTTCACCTTCTCCTTCAGGAACTGTTTCAGTGCATCATCCGCAGGATTCCACTCCCAAGCAAAAATCTGTTTCAGGCTATCCCAGAACCTATCATCGGCGTTACCATCGGCCAGAGTGTAACAGGACACGAATGCCTCATATTCGTCCTGCAGGCGAGCGATGAGCGTAGGTCGGTGGATGCGGTCGAAAAACGCAGAGATATCCAACTTAATGATGTACAGTTCCTCGTCACCACCAAGCTGATCCTGAACGTTGGCGGCAACAATTCTTGGCCTATCAAGAAATCTTGTGTAATCATTGTAGTATCGGCTGAATGTCTCGCTATTGCCCCAACTGAATTGGGCCAATGGTTTGGGGCGGTTGCTGTCGCCTATGGTGTCGGGATCGAAGAAGCAATAGAGACGGTTGCCGTAGCTGTGAATACCTCGTCGCCTAGCCTCGAAATAGTCGGTGATCGACGTATCTCCCTGAGCGGTCTCAATGCAATCAGCCAGACAAAGCATGGCGGCGGTTGCCATGCTTTGTTCACGAATTCCGAGATGAGCCAGAGGGCGGAGATGGATGGCTTTCTTTTGTTTCTTTCCATCCTCGCTTTCAATGGGACGCCACTCTTTCTTTTCAAATCCCCAACGATGTGTCTTGGGTGCCGGGACCATCCGCATGGGCACCGGCTGCGCATTGCCTGTGTCCAGATCTTTGATCCACTCCTTGACCCAGCCTTCCAGCAACAGTGCTGATTGGTCCAACTCCAGCAGATCAGCGTACCAGTTGCTTTTGCGGATGTAACGCTGCGACTTCTTCCACGCTTGGATCAAAACTACTTCATCAGTGAGATACTGTTGCTGAGCGTACAGACGGCGGTATTTTGGGTTAACAATGGACATGACCAGTTCCGAGAACAGAAAGTTATCTAGATCAAATAGCTCACACTATATCCATCGTCACTGATCTTCTTCTTCAAATTCCGCATTCTTGAATCGTAGCACGTTGCAATTTTCTTTCACCGACCGTTGCAGTCCATCATCGAACCCAGTGGCAGACTGAGCTTGAATCTCAATGGTGATCTTGACTTGGACACCAGGACGGGAGGTGAATTGCATGACGACCTCATCCACCAAATCCACGAACTGCCTTTTGGCTTGGATTGGATCAAGTTCAATACTGCCATAAAATTGTTTCTTGACGATCTGGTTGAGTGGATGAACCTTGTATCCTCTGCCGGGCTGCTCTGCAACTCCGGTTGGACCATCAATGGGGGGATCGGGTTGAGGCTCAATCGGTTTTCTTTGGGTACTGGCTTGCTCGGCTTTGCGCAGCTCTTCGGCATAGGCGGTGGCAGTACCAGGTTCGATCAACAACAAGGATGTATCCAGAACCGGAAACGAGTGTTCGCCAAACCTGAAACCTATGAAACGGTTTTCCTCGCGCCCTTGAGCAAACCCAAAAAAATCTTTGCTGGCCGATCCGGCAGCCAGAGTAGCCTGGAATACCTTGTCGTCCTTGAGGCGAGGCAGATAGAGTTGCTGACAACATTGCTGCCAGACATTTTGGGCAACAACTTCTTTGACATCATCTTTCCAGAACCACTTTTTGAGGATGGCTGCCAAATGGATCGGTGCCCACTCGTTGATCAAAATCTCATTCTCTTTCAAGACGCGCTCGATTTCCTGAGTCAGACTCAGTGATGTCCGGTTAGAAAATTGCATCAAGGGAATACAAATACAATTAGCTTCAGGTGGGGGTACAATGCCTCTT
>JADGAB010000266.1 GCA_015232245.1 Magnetococcales bacterium
CGGCGGGTGGGGTGGCCCGGGCCACTATGGTTTTTTCTCCCTATGATCAAGGCCCGCCATTCTGAATGATGGCCCATGGGGTCTGAACAGCAAATAAACGCCATAACCCCGAATCATGCAGCCAGCGCAGTCTTTGATGAAATTTTGATCTTTTCTGCCGCACTTTTAAACCAAATTTAATACTTTCCTATCTATCATGGGCGTCATGACCGCTACGCAACCATGGAGATCGTGTTATGGAACCCTTGCCGCATGTACTCGCGGTTCATTTCTTACTGCCGTTGCCCAAGCCCATCCTCATCATGCGGACATCGGCCTGGAAATGTCATAAAAGCAGCGGTTTGAAATTGTTCTTCCCGCCTTTTCTTCCCATTTTCTTCATTTATTCTTTTATTTTTTCTTTCATTCGATAACTTTTTCCTTCGATCACAACGGGTTCGGCGTGATGCAGCACTCTATCGAGGATGGCGGAGGTAAGAGTCGCATCGTTGTTGAAGACTTCCGTCCAGTCCTTGAAGGCCCGGTTGGTGGTGATGATCATGGAGCCGCGTTCGTAGCGGTTGCTGATGATCTGGAAGAGAAGATCGGCTCCCGTTTTATCGATGGGGAGGTATCCCAGTTCGTCGAGGATAAGCAGTTTGGGTTTGGAGTATTTTGCCAGTTCCTGGCCAAGACGTCCGGCGGCTTGAGCGGCAACGAGGGCGTTGATGGCCTCGATGGCGGTGGTGAAAAGCACGGCATAACCCGCAAGGCAGGCGGCATGGCCCATGGCGATGGCGAGATGGGTTTTACCCAGTCCGACGCCACCCAAGAGGATCACGTTAGCCTTTTCGTCGATGAAGGCAAGCCGGAAAAGGTTCTGGATCTGCATCCTGCTGATTTTTTCGGGCCAATTCCAATGGAACTGGTCGAGGGTCTTGATGACGGGGAATCTGGCTTTTTTGACCAGCCTCTGGATGGTCCGGTCCTGGCGTTGCAGAACCTCCCCCTCGATCAGGTTGGCGAGATAGTGAACATGGCTCCACTGTTTGCTGACAGCCTGTCTGGCCGCCGGCTCAAACTGGTTTCGGATGTAGGGAAGTTTCAGGTATTGGAGATGAACGGCAAGATTTTTTTCCTCCCGACCGGCGGAAGGCGACGATTTTTCGTTCATGGGTGAATTTCCAGGATCAGTGGTTGCGTTCGTAGATTTTCAGGTTGGGCGCGGGTATCTCGATTTCAAGCAGATCCTGGCGTCTGGTGACGTGCAGGATGCCGGGCTCCGGGCGATGTCTGGAGCGCTGTTCCAAAATGTTGGCGACATACTCGGAACTGCAGGCTTTGAAAGAGAGCGCATCTTCCAGAGCTCTGGCGACCGTTTCCTGGCTGTAGATTTCGCTGAGGGCAACGATTTTACGCACATGAGTTGTCGAGTTGAGACGACGTTTCTCCAATTCCTGGTAGAATTCCTGGGCCTTTGGCGACAGGGTCAGAAAGCGCATGAGCAGCTTCTGCTCTCCGGCTTGGCGCCGTTGCGCCAGAAGTTCCCGTGGATGATCCGGATCCTCAATATCCCGGTTCCGGTCATAACAACGGCTGTGGGAGGCTATCAAGTTGTTCTGGTGGTAGATGCAGAGCCGGTCCGGGTAAACTTTGAGGATTAGGCGTTGGGAGGCATATTCCGAGGGGACAGAATAGCGGTTGGCTTCAAAAGAGATCCGGAACCGATTGGAGGCCCGGACGGTGTGAACGGTTCCGATGTCATGCGGCATCCCGGGCAAGGGGCCGAGTGCCGGTTTCTCCTCCAGGAACATATCCAGGGGCCGTTTTTTCGTCTCTCCATGAAGACGGACGTTGGCAACGGATTCCTGCCAGTATTGCGCAGTCGGGTTGATGGCGTGGAAATCCTGGAGTCCCAAGCCGTTGAGAAAGTTTTTCTTGACGTATCCGACTCCGTTTTCGACCCGACCCTTTTCATTCCCCTTGCCGACGGCGCAAGGAACGATGGTGAATCCATGGTGATTGGCAAAATCGAGGAAGCGTGGATTGAAAACCGGTGCCTTGCCGATGACCCTTTTGAGGACAGCGGATTTAAGGTTGTCGACCATGACCTTTTTGGGGACGCCACCGAAGAAAGCAAAAGCATTTTGGTGACCAGCCAGGAAGTGTTCCATGGTCTGGGAGACGAAGAATTCCAGATACATCATACGGCTGTGACAGAGAACCATCAGGAAGAAACTGAGCCTTCGGCGTGTGGAGCCGACCTGGACGGTGCCATATTCCCCCCAGTCAACCTGGGCGCATTCACCGGGAGCGAAGGCCAGGGTCAGGAATGCGGGAGCCCGCTTGGGTCGGACCTTTTGGACGAAATTTCTGAGGATGGTGATCCCGCCCTGATAACCATCCTCACGGATGCGATAGAAAATCTGCACAGCGGAATAGGGGTGGGTTTCCAACATGCGGATGATGGCCGGTTTGAATGGATCCAGTTTGCTTTTTGATGTGGCGGATTTTCTGGGTCTGAAATTGAGCTGTTCCACCCAATAGGCAACGGTGCGGACATCAAGGGCAAGTTGCCGTGCGATCTGGGCAACTTTCAAACCCTGCTGGGCATGGTAGAGTTTGATTTTCTGGAAGGTTTCAAAGTTGATCATGCTATCCCCCAAAGTCGGCGCAGAGTCTCCTTCATGGCTTCTGGGCTATGACAGGTCCGGATCATTTCCCGTTTTTCCGTAGCATATGGGATCGATTCCATTCTGTTTTTTGGTTCCAGGGAAAGAACCTGATAGAGAGGGGGGGCAAAAGCAATCATGTCAGCTTGGACCAATTTCTGCCGAGCTACTACCAATGTTTCCGGATCCATGGAGAGAAGTTTCTGAATGGAACGATCAGAATAGTAGCTCAATCCCTGACAATCTCCGACAGTGACGAGGAAAAGGTAGAGCGCCCATTCTGCATGTCCGCACCGACAAATATAACCATCGCGGACCAACCGGTGGTCAACCCAATTGAATTGTTTCGGCACCTGACGCAATCGATCAGGGCGAATGATTTGTTTGATAGTCATGCTGGCCTCCACGAAGGTTGGGTTGTCCGGACAGGATGTCCAGGCCCAACTTTACAAAACGGGAGGCAGAGCGGGCGATGTCATCTTGTAGCACATGACCGGTTAAATTGGCCAAAAGTCCAATGAGCAAAGGATGTTGCATGATCAAGGGATCTTGTAACAGTGAACGGTTCTGCTGCTCTGGAGTGTTCTTGTTGCTATTTTTATCTGCATTCACAGTTAGTTGTGTGCTACAGGAATCTTGTAACGCCTCTTTTTTCCGCCGGTAGCCCGGGTTTGCATTGCGCCATGCCTGGACACGACGTACATGATCGGCACCTTTGAAATAGTCCTGGTTCTCCGGTTTACCGAGCCATCGCCTCTGGCTGGCCGTTTTGCTGGCTTTACGACAGTCAGGTTTGAAACAATACCTCTGCCGTTTTTGATTCCGATGATCGGGCTGGAACCCGTCCCTGCAGTGGAGGCATTTTCTTTTTGATTCTCGACACATTGTCAATCTCCTTAGATTGACAATGATGCAATGGAGCGGCCCGCTTCCTGGCATGACATGGCTTGAAGGAGCGGAAGAAAATGGCGGGAAGAAAAGAAAAAAAAGAGGGAAGAAAAAAGATTTCTTTATCTGATTTTTTGAAGAAGAGAAGAAGATCCCACTCGCATTTTCAAGCCGGTGGTGTTCCTACAGTTCCGGACCGGTGCTGGCAAGGGGTGAGGAGGTGACCTATGAAACGGACCGAATGGCACCAGGGGACACGTCAAGATGAGAGTCGAGGAAGCGTATGGTAGTTGGTCTAGAAGCCGGCTCACCCGGGAAGGGACTGGCAGACTGCTTGATGTGAGTGAACGAACATGTCTACGTTATGTGGATCGGTATGACGATTTTGGCTTGGATGGTTTGACCGCCAAACGCCTTGAGCAGGCCTCTCACCGAAGGGCACCGGTGGATGAAGTAATGACTTTAAACGCCAGATCTTAATTGTCGCTTCCAATATTAAACAAAGAGTTGTGCTAGCATCTATTTCAGGTTAGTCAATGTAACAAAGTAGAACTATTTGCTTGCTGAAACAAAAATGGCCACCCGGAGGCAGCCTGTCAGTATTTGTTTGATTTGGTAGCGAGGGGGGGACTTGAACCCCCGGCACACGGATTATGAATCCGGTTAATACCATAAGCCACAACACAAGACAACAATCTTATCAATGGGTTATTTGGTAAGCCTTATTGCCATTTACTGCCAATTTTGGCTATTATTTGCAGCGAAGTGTGCCACCAGTGTGCCATGGGAAAGGTGTTGAATGGTGAAGAAGTTTTTATATGAACGTTTATTATTCATAAATTTTTTTACATGATTCACGTTACCCCTTGCATCATCATTGAGGGGTCGGGATAATGGCCAAAGAATTTCGAAATTGTATATAGGCCAGAAACTAAATATCAAAGGTTTTCTGTTGAATTTATACCTTCAGGAAACACTATATTATTTTTTTATATACTCTCAGAAAGGCATTAACTGATGAAATATTGTCGAAAATGTAAGTCCAAATTAGATGACA
>JADGAB010000267.1 GCA_015232245.1 Magnetococcales bacterium
TGAAAAGCGCGCCAAAGTCAAAAGCAAAGTCCCAAGGGCCTCATTCCTGGACCCCACCCCAGGGATAATCCCCCTGGACCCCTATAAGTAAAACAACGCACTCAAGAAAATGACAACAGCTCTTCTGACCGCCTGGAACAGACCGGAAACCTTTGGAAAAATGCCGATCGGAGAACAGGATCTGATATTGCGACAGTTGCGCATGCTGGGTCTGTTGGCGGGTTTCGGGACGCGTCTGGAACAAACGGATCTTCTGTCCGGACAACCGGCACGGATTCAAGAGATCATCACCGGCGCCCGGGTGATCGCCACAGACCAGGAGCGGGGGTTGCGCTGGGAGGTCAATCGCATCCAACGGGCCTTTTTCGGCACCGGTCTGCCGGTGATTCTCCTCAAAGGGGCGGCCTATCATCTGCTGAATCTGCCCATGGCCAAAGGAAGAATCAGCGCGGATGTGGATCTGCTGCTCCCCGAAAAGGATCTGCCTCTGGCGGAACGGTGTCTGCGCGCCCATGGCTGGCTGGCCACGCTGCCCGACCCGTATGATCAACACTACTACCGGGAGTGGATGCACGAACTGCCGCCGTTGCGGCATCAGAACCGTTTCACCGAACTGGATCTGCATCACGCCATTCTGCCCCGCACAGGCCGTCTGACCCCGGACTCCTCCCGACTGTTGGAGCAGATACAACCCGTACCCGGTCATCCCGGGGTCTGGACCCTGTGTCCGGAGGATCTGCTGTTGCATGCCGTGGTGCATCTGTTTCACGACGGGGACTTTCAACGCATGGGGCTGAGGGATCTGTTGGATCTGGATGCCCTCTTTCGTCATTTCGACCGGCAGGAGCAGGATTTTCCCGAACGGCTCATGGCCAGGGCCGGAGCGTTGAATCTCAAGCGACCTCTCCGACACGCCCTGCGCTCCATGGAACGGTTGTGTCACACCCCGATTCCGGACTGGATGCTCTATCTGGCCTGCCGGGACAGGGTGGGACGGATGATTCTGGATCCGTTGGTATACAGGGCGCTTCTGCCCCGCCATCCGGACCAAAAGGGCAGAGCGTGGTTCCGGTCATGGGCGGGGTGGTGTTTGTATGTCCGCTCCCACTGGTTGCGCATGCCCTTGAAACTGCTGATACCGCATCTGTGGCGCAAATGGCTGCGCCGGTCAGGCCCCGGCGGAATGATGGCAAACTTTTGAAGAATATTGTTGGTTTCAAACCGCGCCCATTTCGGGATGCCGACTTTTGGAAAGCTGTGCGCGCCCCTCGCCCAAAGGGGCCGCCTGCGGCGGCTTTGTTGGGCGCTCAAGGGCATTGCTTCGCAATTCCCTTTTGAAAAGCGCGCCAAAGGCTTAAAGTCCCAGGGGCCTCATTCCTGGACCCCACCCCAGGGACAATCCCCCTGAACCCCTATTAAGTTGCATATCCTGAAATCATGCTGCATACTTTTGATCTGAATGGAGAGACCATCCCCTATGCCCTGCTGCGTCATCCGTTGCGCAAACGGTTGACTCTGCGGGTCACTCCGTCCGGCACCATCGAGGCCCGCGCGCCGGAACGGATGCGTCAAACCACGGTGGAGAAATTCATCCGCCAGCAGGCCGACTGGCTGCTTGCCACCCGCCAGACCACCCTGACCCGTTCTCCGACCATGCACGACGGGGCTTTGCTGCCCCTGCTGGACGAACAACTCACGTTGCGCGTTTTGCCCGACGGACTCTCCCGCATCCGTCGCAACCATCAGGAACTGCTGGCGCCGACTCCCCTGGTTCCCGGAGGTCTGGAAGCCGCCCTGGAACGGTGGTATCGTCTGCAGGCCCGCGGCCATCTGACCGACCGCCTGCACCATTGGAGCCGGCTCATGCAGACCCCGGCGCTCAAGTTGACCATCCGGGGTCAGGCGAGCCGCTGGGGCAGTTGTTCCAGCCGGGGGGCCATCAGCCTCAACTGGCAATTGATGCTCCTGCCCGCCCGGGTGGTGGATTATGTGATCGTCCACGAACTGTGCCATCTTCTGGAGATGAACCACTCTCCGGCCTTCTGGAGCCATGTGGCCAACGTGCTGCCGGAGTACGCATCCTTGCGTGGCGAACTGAAGGCTTTCCGGATGCCGTTTCGCGCCGACGGCACTCCGTGAGGGACAAACAGAGACACCCCGCCATCCCTTTCCCCAACGCGGAATTTTCGTCAAACTGCTCCTCATGGACGACCTGCTCTTTTTGGCCCATCGCATTCCCTATCCGCCCCGCAAGGGGGACAAGATCCGTTCGTATCATCTGTTGCGGGCGCTGACGGACCATTACCGGGTGCATCTCGGGGCCTTTGTGGACGATGCGGAGGATGAACTCCATGCCTCGGTGATGGCGGAGATGTGTCAGGGGGAGACCTGTCTGGTGCGGCTCCACCCCTGGCGTGCCAAACTGCGCGCCCTGAAGGGGTTTTTCACCCACACGGCCTTGACCCTGCCCTATTATGATCATCCGGCCATGCGCCAATGGGTAGATGAGATCCTGGAGCGTCACGCCATCCGTCGGGTGGTGGTCTATTCCGCGGCTCCGGCCCAGTTTGTCATGCATGGGGCCCCCTCTTTGCGTCGGGTGGTGGATTTCGTGGATGTGGATTCGGCCAAATGGGCCGAATATGCCGAAGGTCGCCGGGGATTGGCCCGTTGGCTCTACCGGCGGGAGGCGGAACGGTTGTTGGCGGCGGAACGGGCGATTGCAAACCGTTTTGATGCCGCGCTGTTTGTCAGCGCCCCGGAGGCCCGGTTGTTTCAGGAACTGGCCCCGGAGTGCGCGGCCAGAACCGGGTATTGGGAAAACGGCGTGGATCTGGAGTTTTTCTCCCCGGAGCGGGAGTATGCCAACCCGTACGCCCCCGGGGAGCTCCCTTTGGTGTTCACCGGCGCCATGGACTACTGGCCGAATGTGGACGCGGTGACCTGGTTTGCCCGGGAGGTGTTTCTTCGGCTGGTGGAGCGTCATCCCCGGGCCCGTTTTGTGATCGTGGGAGCCAGGCCCGCGCCGGAGGTGGAAAAACTGGCCCGGTTGCCGGGCATTGTCGTGACCGGCAACGTTCCCGATGTCCGACCCTGGCTTGCCCATGCCAGGGCTGCGGTGGCGCCGTTGCGGATTGCCCGGGGGGTGCAGAACAAGGTGCTGGAGGCCATGGCCATGGGGCGTCCGGTGTTGGCCACCTCCAAGGCCATGGAGGGGATTCGTCACGCGCCGGAGTTGACCCGGTGGGTGGCGGACGCGCCCGAAGAGCTGCTCGTCAAGGCCGACGCCTTGCTGACCGGTGGCGACGAGAATGGATCCGGTCCGGCTTGCGGTCCCCTGGGGCGGGCGCAAATGCGGAAAAATTATCACTGGGCCACCAATCTTGCCCGGGCCATGGAGGTGGTGGCCGGGTGACGCTGACACCGCACCCTCTCCACGAGGCAATCTTGTGAAAAAACAGCGCAAGAAATCCCTGCCAAACCGCGCCCGTTTCCAAAGGCTTAAAGTCCCAAGGGCTTCGCCCCTGGACCCCACCAGGGGGATAATCCCCCTGGACCCCTATAAGTAAAACTACGCATTCCAAAATGGTTGCGGTTCAGAATGGGTGGGATGGGAATGAATCAATCAATCTGCCGGTCGATCCCGCAAATCCCCTATTGAATTTACCAACAAAGCTCCTATACTGTCCATTTTCGAAACTCTGTTTGCAATTACCAATGCAAATGATTCACACCAGCATCCATTCCACATTCAAGGAGAATCGTATGCTCAAGATCACTCCCCTGCGCCTTGTGCAAACCCTGGCCCTGACCCTGCTGGTTTCAGCCGCCCAGGCCGGAGATCCGCCGCAGACCCCCACCACCCCGCCGACCGGGATCAACCTGGTGGAGGCCGATCAGGTGGTCAAACTCCAGGCCGAAGGGGCCATCCTGGTGGATGCCCGCAAGGCCGCCGAATTCGCCGAAGCCAGCATCAAGGGGGCGGTCTCGGTCCCTTACGATCCGGAAGTCAGCGCCAAGGATGCCAATTTCGATCCCTCCAGGGACAAGTACGACCTGGGCAAGATCCCGGACAAATCCAAAAACTACGTGGTCTTCTGCAATGCCAGCGCCTGCTGGAAATCCTTCAAGCTGGTGACGGTCATGGCCAGGGAGGGGTACAAGAATCTCTACTGGTATCGCAACGGTTTCCCGGACTGGAAGGCCCGCAAACTCCCTGTCGAGTAAGGAGGGCCGACACATGATCTATACCCACAAATCCCCGGCGTTGTTGATCATCGGCCTGTTGATTCTGCTCTGGGGCGGACTCAATCATCTGGGCATGGTGGACGATCTGCAATCCACCCTGCAGCAGTCGGCCTTCAAGGACCACGTGGCGGTCAAGGAGAAGTTCGACGCGGAGCTGCGGGTGGCTACGGAAATGGCCGCAGCCCAGAAAAAACCCGCTCCGGTCGTGAGCATGCCCAACTCCAAATTCGACAAGGAGAAACTCTTTCAAGAGCAACTCTGTCTGATCTTCGGTGGCGTCTTCACCCTGATCGGACTTTTCATCCTTTTCTGGAGTCCCAAACCCGGT
>JADGAB010000268.1 GCA_015232245.1 Magnetococcales bacterium
AAGATCAACACCAGCACCAGCAGGGAGAAGGCGAAGACATCCTTGTAGTCGGTATTGACGAAACCGGAGAAGATGGACTCCGCCAGTCCCAGGACCACGCCGCCGAGCATGGCGCCGGGCAGGGAACCGATCCCGCCGAGCACCGCGGCGGTAAAAGCCTTGATGCCGGTGACAAAACCGATGAAAAAGTCGAAGGAGCCGTAATTGAAAGTGACCAGGGTGCCGGCCACCGCGGCCATGGAGGCTCCCAGGACAAAGACCACGGAGATGATCCGGTCCACGTCCACCCCCAGCAGCGATGCCATGACCCGATCCTGCTGCACCGCCCGACAGGCACGGCCCATGGCGGTGTTCTGGATCAGAAACCACAGGACGATCATGCCGATGACGGCAGTGACCACGATCAGAATCTGGGCATGGGTGATCTGGACGAACTGATCCGGACCGTTGGAGAAAAGCCGGACCGACCCATCGAAAAAGGTGGGAGTGCCCTGGTTGCGCGCCCCCTGGGCCAGACGGACATAATTTTGCAGAATCAAAGACATGCCGATGGCAGAAATCAGCGGCGCCAAACGGGTGGAGTGACGCAGCGGCTTGTAGGCGACCCGTTCCACGCACCAGCCATAAAGGGCGGTGCAGGCGATGGTCAAAAGCAGCACCAACAGGATCACCACCGGCGGGGAGTGGATCCCCAGCAGGGTGACGATGGCCAGAAAGATGGCGGTGAGATAGGCGGCGATCATGTAGACATCGCCATGGGCGAAGTTGATCATGCCGATGATGCCGTAGACCATGGTATATCCCACGGCGATCAGGCCGTAGACCGATCCCAGCACCAGCCCGTTGACCCCCTGCTGGACAAGAATATGCCAGCTCACGGCAATGACTGTTGCACCTCTTCGTACTTGCCCGCCGGGGTCCAGCGGTACATCACGTAGTCCGACACCTTGAGATCGCCTTTGGCGTTCCAGGATTTGGGCCCCATGACCGTCTCCACGGTGTTGGCCTTGAGCCAGGCGGCCAGTTTGGCCCCATCCCGGGATTTGGTGGCGCGCATGGCCTGGGCGATGGACTGCACCGTGGCATAGGAGTAGAGGGTATAGCCTTCCGGCTCGTAACCGGCCTTGCGGAACCGCTCCACCAGATCCTTGCCGGTGGGGATCCTGCGGGGGTCGGCGCCGAAGGTCATGAAGGCCCCTTCGACGAACTTCGGTCCGCCCGCGGAGGTGACAAAGGCTTCGGACATGATGCCATCGCCGGAGATCAGCGGGGCATTCAGGCCCTGTTCCCGCATCTGCCGCACCAAAGGACCGGCCTCGCTGTGAAGACCGCCGAAATAAACCGCGTCCGCCTTGACGGAACGGAGTTTGGTGACCAGGGCGTTGAAATCCTTTTCTCCCCGGGTCAGCCCCTCGTAGAGAACCTCCTTGAGTCCCAGGGTGGCCAGATGGGCCTTCATGGCGTCCGCGAGCCCCTGACCATAGGTATCCTTGTCGTGGAGCACGGCGATGTTCTTGGCCTTGAGCTGTTTGACCACAAACTCCGCCCCCACCACCCCCTGCTGATCATCCCGGCCACAGGTGCGAAACACCGTGGGCAGCCCCTTTTCCGTGACCGCGGGATTGGTGGAGGCCGGGGTCATGGAGAGGATGCCGGCCTCGGCGTAGACCTCGAAGGCGGGAATGGTGGAGGAGGAGCAGAAGTGCCCGAGCACTGCCGACACATGATCGAAATCCACCAGCCGATTGGCCACGGCCACCGCCTGTTTGGGTTCGCAGGCGTCATCCCCCTTGACCAGTTCGATGGTGTCGCCGTTGATCCCGCCCTGGGCGTTGATATCCTTGGCAGCCTGTTCGGCCCCGCGCCAGAACTGCTCCCCGAAGGCGGCCTGGGAACCGGAAAGCGGTCCGGCCACACCGATCTTCACCACCTCCGCCTGAACCGGAATCATCCATCCCAACACCAGGGCAAAAGCCCACCGCGCCACCCCCCCACTCGTCGTCCGTTGCATAACTGACGCTCCCATTATATTGATCTTGAAGATGAAAATCAGGCTTCGCCCTCGGTATCCACCATGGCGGCGGCGATGGCCTCTTCCGGGGTCTTGCCGCCCCACACCACCCATTGCAAGGCCGGATGAAACCGTTCGGTCTCCTCCTCGATGGCGGCAACGACATCCTCCAGTTGTTCCGGACGCAACTCCGCGCCACGCATGGGCAGCACCACGCGAAACACCGGGGTGCGCTCCTCGCTCCAGATCTCGAAGTGTCCCAGCCAGACCCGTTCGTTCATCAGCGTGATGGTCTGGGCGGCCACGGGCAGAAACCGCTGGGGGATCTTCAAGTTCATGTAGGCGTTGAACTGCAGATAGCCGGTCTCTTCGTGAAAAGCGACCCAGAGCCGTTGATTGCCCCATTGTCCGGGCATTTCCGCCCAAAGTTCGAATTCGTTGGTGCGTTCGGAGTTCCAGTCCTGGCTGATGGTGAACTCCTCCACCGCGCCCATGGGATTGTCCAGTTCTGTTTCCTCCATCGTGGAAACCTGGTCGTAAGATTGCCCCATAAAGCCCTCGCCTGTTTAGAGAATCATTCCTTGGCCACCCCGCTTGCGACTGATGCAAGGCAAGCCATCGGCTCAATTCTAGCACAGTGCGCCGGAAAAAGGATTGGAAAAAAAAATGCCGAACTCCTGCGCATGCTCTTTTCCCAGAGCTCTGTCCATACTCCGGGCCCATGAACGCACCTCATCTCATCGCCATCTTCAAGTCAGGTCGTCACGCCGACATGAGCGGAACGACCTTGGTTATCACCGATGCCGACCTGGAACGCACGGTCGCAGCCTATGACCCGGCCATCTGGAAAGCGCCGCTGGTCATCGGACACCCGCGTCACGACGCCCCGGCCTGGGGCTGGGTGGCCGGCCTCTCTCTGGAGGACGGCACCCTCATGGCCAGGCTGACCGATCTGGATCCCACGGTACTCCAACTGGTGGCCGAGGGTCGCTATCGCAACGTATCGGTAAGCTTCTACACCCCGGACGGACCCGGCAACCCTTATCCCGGCGTTTACTATCCACGTCACGTCGGACTGCTCGGGGCGCAACCCCCGGCGGTGAAGGGACTGCCCCAGGTCGCGTTCCAGGAGACCGGCACCCCCTTGGCCGTAGGCGAGGGATTGGCCCCGCCCCGGACGTGGCCGGATCCGGCCACGTCACAACCACTCATGGAGTCCAGCATGCAAAAAACCCAAGAAGAACTCGAATTGCAACAACGCCTGGAGCAGATGGCCCGCCAGGAACAGGAACTGGCCGCCCGGGAGGCCCGCTTCGCCGAACAGGCGGATCAACTGACCCTGCGGGAAGAGGCCATCCAGCAGGCCGAGGAGGAACAGAAAAACCAGCGCGCCGCCGCCTTCGTGGATGCCCTGATCGCCGATGGACGCATTCTGCCCCGTTTCCGGGAGGGTCTGGTGGCCTTCATGATGTTTCTGTCCGACTCGGGGATCATCGAGTTCGCCGAGAACCAGGGACAGCGGACCTTTTTCGAATCGTTCCTCAAGGAGCTGCCCCGCCAGGTCAACTACGCCGAACACGCCCCCAACAGCCGCGCCGACGCCAAAGGGGTGCGTTTCCGGGTTCCCGACGGCTACTCCGCCGATCCGGCGGGCCTGGAACAGCATGCCCGCATTCTCGACTACGCCAACACCCACAACACCGACTACCTCACCGCCGCCCTGGCCGTGAGCGCGTGACCTTCACCTCAAGGAGTCCATCATCATGAGCCAGCAAAATATTTCCGTTCTCACCCTGACGGTCGTGGCCAGCGGAACCATCGCCGCCGGTCACGCCGTGGGTTTCAACGGGGCGACCGTCACCACCCAGGGCGGCAAGCCCATGGGCATCGCCATGACCGCCGCCGCCACGGGCAACGCCCTGGCCGTGGTCACCCACGGCACCGCGGTGGTTGAAACCGGCGCGGCCATCACCCTGGGTCAGGCGCTCATCGCCGATACCCAGGGCCGCCTCATCCCGGCCACCAGCGCCCTGCACATCGCCGCCGGCGCCACGGCGGTCACCAGCAGCGCGGCCAACGGCGCCATCCTGACGGGCGGCGACGCGCCGGAATTCGTCATCGGCGACGCCCTGCAACCGGCTGCGGGAGCGGGCGAATTCATCGAAATCCTGCTGCGCCGCTGATCTTTCCGCCAACCGGACCCATTTTCCAAGTCAATCAAGGAGCCAATACGCATGCTTATGTCTTCCAATCAGGTGCGGGTCATCGACCCGGTTTTGACGGAAATCGCCCAGGGCTATCGCCACGCCGAACACGTGGGTCAGGTGCTCTTTCCCAAGGTGCCGGTGCAGGTCTCCGGCGGTCAGGTGCTGGAGTTCGGACGGGAAAGCTTCAAGCTCTATCAGGTGCGGCGCGCCCCCGGCGCGGCCACCCGGCGCATCCAGTTCGGCTTTCTGGGCAAAAGCTTCGCCCTGGTCCAGGACTCCCTGGAAGCCCAGGTGCCCCGGGAGTATCAGCGGGACGCCAGCCGCGCCCCGGGTGTGGATCTGGCGCAACGCTCCA
>JADGAB010000269.1 GCA_015232245.1 Magnetococcales bacterium
CTTTGAGAACATCGATATTTTCCGGTGTGTCATCCACCACCAGAATGATGGGTTTCTTTTTTCGTTTGAAAGACATCTTGTTGTCATCACACTCCGGATGTGCTGCGACGCCGTTCGGCCACTTCCAGGAGTTTCCAGCGGACAATGGGAATATTGGTCACCAGTTCGGCGGGAATCCGGCAAAGCATGGTGGCCTGACGGGCACGGAAAGCGACATCCCCGGTTGGAATTTTGAGGATATGATCCTCGTTGAAGAAGTCCCCCGGTTCATACTGTTCAGAGATCTGTCCCTCCTGCAGGCGTTCCATGATCCCTTCCTGGACCAGATAAAGGGCGTTGGATTCCGGATTGTGGAGGAGTTCTCCATCCTTGCAGGCGATGCGTTCGATGGACTTGGCAATCCGGGTCAGGTTGACCTGATTGACCGACTCTCCGAAAATCCAGGTGGTGCGCAGAAAGGTCCAGAAATCCTGCAGATGTTCGAATTCTGCATAAAGATTGTTCTGGATGATGAAGTCCAGATAGAGGTCTCCGGGAATGCAAAGGCACTGCACGAAACAACTGGTGCGAAACGTGGCCATGGCCGACAGATTGTGCATGGCGGAGATGTCCCCCACGATGCTGCCGGCAGAGAGGGTGACGATCAGATCCGACTCCTCCTGGATCTGTTCCACGATGCCGGTGAGAAGCAGAAAAAGATCCGGATGGGTCTCCCCCTGATGAATGATGATCGTGCCCGGATTGAAGGTGCGCACCGGATTGTTGAGCAGTACCGCCAGACGGTGGCTGGAGATCTCCTGGAAATAGCTGTGCAGATAGGTGTGGGCGAATTTCCAGGGGTACTCCTGCATGGCGGCGATCAGGACATCCATGGTGCCGAAGGTGGCGGACGAGCCGAACTCTTTTTGTCGGGGGGAGAGTTTTTCCGAGGTGTGGGCAAAGACCACCTTGCCGGAACGATCCCCCCGATAGTCCTGGGCCCGACCGTGAATCATGCCGCCACCGATATCGATTTTTTTCAAGTCCGCCGGGATCAGGTAATTGGCGCGAACGGTCTCGAAGAGATTCCGGGTGACGCCGGGTTGGGCCGGATCCTCCCGGATCATCTTTTCGAGCACCTCCAGGGAGACCAGATCTGCCCAGTGGGCGTAGCTGCGATAGCCGTCCGGACCACGGGAACGGAACAAAAACAGACTGGTCTCCACCGGATGGGGGGAGAAGATCGGTTTTACCTCCAGGCCGTCGATTTCGTTCCAGATGCCGCAGGTCAAAGGCTGAATGTCGAAGAACTCCCCCATGAAGGACTCTTCCACGCCCAACAGGGCGGAAAGCTTTTTGGAGACGGAACTCAACACCAGAGGAGTGGCGTAATATTTGATGCGATGACCGGCGCGGATCAGGGTGGTGATGCCAGCGAAATGGTCGTCGTGGGCATGGGTGTGGAAGATGCCATGGACCTCGCTGATGCTGACTCCCAGGGCGGTCAGGGATGCCACCAGATTCGGTCCCACATCAATCAGAAAGATGTTGCCCTGATGCAGCAGAATGGAAGACATGCTGGGATTGTCGGTATCCCAGCCATCCCCTTGACCGGAGTGGACCACGGCGAAATATTCGCGACGCAGATAGGTGTACCCGAGGGGATAGGGGGAGGCGTACACCTGATTGTGGGGCAGGTTGAGATCCACGGTGACGGTTTCGTCCCGGTAGCGGATCCGGTAGTGATTGGCCCCGGTCCGGGCGATCATGGCGGATTTGCGGATTTCGATCTCTTGTTCACCGACAAACAGACCGTCGAGGAGGGATTCGCTGGGCAGGATCCGGCCAAAGGCGAAACGGAGTTTCAAGGACATCATCCATTCGGCCTCTTCCGGCGTGGCGCCGGCGGCGATCATCTCCTCAGCGGAGACCAGGCCGTAGTTGCCGCGAAAGATGTATTCCATCTGGCGCCTGACCTGGGTTTCCGAGCCCATCAGCAGGGGTTTGATCCCGGTATTGTTGGGATGACCCGGCAGAATCATCCCCTGGCGATAGAGCATCTGCAGGACGGGAAATTCCGCCAGATTGGCAAAGGCGCCGTTCTGAATGGGGATGTCGGAGAGCAGAATGGCATTCGGACCGGTTTCGAAGGTGACGCCATTCTTCTCCGAGGAGATGCTCAGACCGCGTCGCATCAGGTGTTTGACGACATCCGCCGGACATCCGCACAGGATATAAAGGTCGATTCCCGGGATCTCCACCCAGGAGACGCCAGGAATGATGTTGATCTTTCGCATTTTTATCATGGAAGATAATGACCTTTTGTTTGAATCCCGAGGAGATCCCAAATCGGGGAGACTGGGTGGTTTGTGCAAGAAATGTCAGTCATTTTCATGGCTGCCATGCACTTTCTGCTCTGTACGGATTGGACCATTATCGGCTTATATTATTATTTGTTCAAGACTTGTAAACCGCACCCAATTCAGGATGTCAATTTTTTAAGAAAAGCGGGGAATTCCTCCCCTGGGGGGAGGTCGAGGAGCATCGCAGCCGGTATTTTGTTTCATCAAGAAACGGAGGAAGAGTTACGCGAAATAGTGGCGTTCGATCAAACCGCACAGGATGTGTCCGATCAGGATATGGCACTCCTGGATGCGGGGTGTCTCGCTGGATGGCACGCAGATGCAGTCACACAAGGCCTTGATCTTGCCTCCGGTGTGACCAGTCAGACAAACGGTGGCAATGGCATGGGTTCTGGCCACGTTCACGGCGGCGAGGAGATTCGGGCTGTTGCCGCTGGTGGTAATGGGGATGAATATATCCCCGGGTTTGGCAATGGCTTCCAACTCCCGTGAGAAGACCTGATCGTAGCCGTAATCATTGCCGATGGCGCTGATGGCGGAACTGTTGGTTCCCAATGCCAGGGAGGCCAATGGCGCCCGGTCGAATTGAAAGCGGGAGGTGAACTCCGCGGAGAGGTGCTGGGCATCGGCAAAACTGCCTCCGTTGCCGGCAAAGATGATCTTGCCGCCGGCACGCAAGGCGGTCAGAGACTGCTCTGCCAGTATTCCGATCTTCCCGATGAGTTGAGGATCGTTCAACACCGCCTGCTTGACCGCAATGGAGGCATCGATCTGGCGACGGATAGCCTCGGAATATGCATCCATGATGTTCTCCAGACTTATGGTGTGAAACTGACAGATTACCTGATGATTATGGCATGGATTCCAGGCAATGGTACAGAGATTAAATGCGGACAAAAGGGGTTGCCTTGGGTCCAAGGCCGGAGAGACACTCCTCGCGCATGTCTGTGACGTTGCGCATCCTCTGGTGGATCGGCGCCGGTCACACTGGAAACGGTCTGTCTCGGGATCCTTGCAAGGCAGGGTTGCCGGTTTTGCAATCACCCGGAGGCTCTTTGACATAATCCCTGCTGAAATGATAAGATGACACCTTGCACGACAAAGATTGCCCTCTGAGATCATCCCGTCATCCGGGCAGGACCACATGACCGTCACCATTTCCACCACAGTTCAACCCGTCATCCTGTGCGGTGGTTCCGGCACCAGGCTGTGGCCGCTTTCCCGGGCCGGGTTTCCCAAGCAGTTTCTGTGTCTTACCGGTCCCGATACCCTTTTTCAGATGGCCGCCGTTCGTCTGGCCGCCATCGGGGAGCATGCCATCCCGGTGGCTTCCCCGTACATCGTCGCCAACGAGGAGCATCGCTTCCTGGTTGGCGAACAGTTGCGGGAAACCGGCATTCCTCTGGGCGCGGCCCTGCTGGAACCCGTGGGACGCAATACCGCCCCCGCATTGGCCCTGGCCGCCCTGGCCGCCAGCGAAAACGGTCAGGATCCGATCCTGGTGGTGACACCCGCAGATCAAACCATCGGGGATCAAGCCGCCTTTGTCTCCACCATGCTCCAGGCGATCCGCGCCGCAGATGCCGGCATGATCGTCATTCTGGGCATCACGCCGGATCATCCGGAAACCGGCTACGGCTACATCCGGATCGCCCCCCAGATCGTGCCGGAGCCCGGCACTCCTTTTCCGGTGGCGGCCTTCACGGAGAAACCGGATCTGGCCATGGCCGAAGAGTATCTCGCCCAGGGTGGCCATTTCTGGAATGCGGGCATGTTTGTTCTCAGGGCATCTGTCTGGCTGAAGGCCCTGACCGTTTTTCGTCCGGATATCGCCCAGGCCGCCCGTCTCGCCTGGCAGACCCGTCGGACCGATACCTGTACTTTCTTTCCATTCATCCGGCCAGGCCGCGAGGAGTTTCAAGCCATTCCCGCCGAATCCGTGGATTATGCCGTTCTGGAACGCTGTCCCGGCAGTGATTTTCCCATCGGCATGCTCCCCCTGGCGGCAGGATGGAACGATCTGGGGGCATGGGATGCGGTCTGGAATGTCCAGCCCAAGGATGCGGAGGGCAATGTCCGTCTCGGGGATGTCCTGTCCACGGATTGTCGCAATACCCTGGTGCATGCCACCAGTCGTCTGGTGGGGGTGGTGGGGGTGGAGAATCTGGTGGTCATCGAAACCCCGGATGCGGTGCTGGTGGCCGA
>JADGAB010000026.1 GCA_015232245.1 Magnetococcales bacterium
TGGTCCTGAGCCATTTTTCGCCTGCAGGCGAAAAATGGCTCAGGACCAAGGGCTGCGCGCAAAATTTTTTCACGCGATGCGTGAAAAAAATTCTTTTGTAAAGCGCGCCAAAGTCAAAAACAAAGTCAAAACCCTGGGGGAAGAATCCCCCAGACCCCCGCTTTTTTTTCACAAGTTGACATCCCGGAATAATTTTGGTTTAACAACCAATTCCTGAGGACGCCTCCATGCAATACCTCATCAAACTGGAACAGAGAAGAAAACCGTCGCTGGCTGGCGGATATCCCCCAGAGCCCCGGGGTCATGGCTTACGGACGCATCGAACAGGAAGCCATCGCCAAGGTAGAAGCCCTCACCTTGCGGGTGTTGGCGGAACGCCTGGAAAACGGGGAAAAACTGGGGGAGCCGTTCACGAACAGAGGATTCTCCCCTTGAAAATACAATACTTTACCGATACGGATACACTTTATATCCAATTCCGCGAAAACGACATTACAGAAACCAGAGATATTGACGAAAACATTCTTGTCGAATTCGACTGCAACGCTCAACTCTGCGCCATAACGGTGGAGCATGCCAGGGAACGGGCCAATTTGCCGCAATTCTCCTTTGAACAGGTTGCGGCCTGAACCTTTTCCGCATGACACCCTCGTCAAAAGAACCAGGACTCAATCATAATTGAGTTCCAGCACCTTGGTGGGCAACCCTTCCTGCTGCTGGATGGTGCGGGCCATGCGTTCGGCGATCTCCCGGTTGCGGTAGTTCATGCGCACGGAAAAGAGACGACGCTGTTTTCTTTCATAAAGATGCACATAGGGATCCCGTCCCGCACCACTCAAGTTGCGTCGCAACTGGTCGGCGTTCTCCTGGGTGGCATAGGAACCGATCTGCACCACATAGACCTTGCCCACCCCCCGAAACGACCTCTCCGTCGCCACACCGGTCACATGGGGCAATGGGAGGTTCTCGGCCACGCCGACAGGTTTGCTCCCTTTGGTCGCGGCTTTGGGAGGTTTGGGTTCCGACTCGATTTTTTTCCGTTCCGGCGGGATGCGAATGGGAGCCTTGAACCGGGTGACATCCCCCTCCTCCCGCTCGTTGGCGGCCTCGTCGCTCTCCATGCCTGAAGCTGAAACCACAGGGGGGGTGGCAACCGGAGGACGCAGGATCGGAGCAGGCGGCGGTGGGGGCGGTGGTGGAGGTTTGCGGGCGCTCTCCTTTCTCTCCACCAAGGGGGACTCTTCCTCTTTCACAGACTCCCGGGAGATATCCCTGGTCGGTTCGCGGGATGCATCCGGCTCGCCGACCGGTCGAACCACCGGTCGGGGCGATGAGAGCGGAACAGGCAGGCCCTTTTTCATCTCACCGGCAACCGGATCCATCGGTGGCGTCTCCGGAGGGAATGCGCCGATGCCACTCAGCGCCTTGGCGCTTTGATAGCGCTTGCGGAACGACTCCGGATCCGGAATGGTGCGCGGCGGCAGGGGAGATTCGTTCGAGGGCTTGTCCACGGAGGGAACCGTTACCGGTTCCGCCTTCTCGGGAGGAGTCGTCTGGGGAGGCGCGGGGGGAAACTCGGGACGACCGGAGAGATTGGGCTCCCAGTAACGCTTTTTGGGTATGCCAGGCTTCTCCTCCCCCTTCTCCTCCGGAGGTTTGGTCTCCCTGGAAACGGTTGCGGCTTTCTCCGGTTTGTCGGGTTTGTCAGGTTTGTCGATTTTCTCAGGCTTGTCGGACTTGTCGGCTTTGTTTACCTTGTCGGTTTTCTCCGGCTTGTCGGCTTTGTTTGCCTTGTCGGTTTTGGAGGTGGCGTCGGGCTGAACCAACCGGACATAGGCGGAGTTCTCCCCGGAACTCCCCTTGGTGATCACCACCGGGGGGTCGGACCTGGAGGCGCCGGAATCGAACACCCCCGCCACATACCCCATGCCCGCCAGAAAGGTCAATCCCCCTGCGGCCATGGCGGCGCGCACCTTGGGGGAGTTGCCGAAAAACGATCCCCGCCCCATGGGTCGGCCCATGGTCATGGCCAGACGGACCAAGGCACGATTGATCACCTTGGCATTGCGCTGTTTGACCAGCGGCAGGATCCGTTTCATCAACAAATCGATCTTGAGGGGAATGCCCTGGGAATAGCCATAGATCTCCACCCAGCCAAACCAGGAGACCCGCACCGGCCAGCCCACGGAGCGATCCAGTTGGAAGGCCAGATAACCCCACACCTCGCCCCGGGTCAAAGGCGTGACCTCGCAACTGCCCACGATCTGTTCTTTCAACAGGCTGCCGGATTCGGACTCCAGCAACTCCCGCAGCGCCGGCAGACCGACCAGCACCAGTTGCACCGGCTTGACCCCTTCCGAGGAGAAGCGGGCCAGCATGTCCAGCCAGTTGAGATGTTGCGGGTTGAGCAGATGGGCCTGATCCACGGCGAGCACCAGTTTCCGGCCCATGGCGACCCGTTCTTCCATGGCGTCGAGGAGATCCTGCATGGTCAGGGGAGGCTGGATCAGTGGAAAATCGGCGCTGTCGGGAAATTCCGGGGCATCGGGTTCCACCGGCGCCAGTTGGCCGGCTTCGTCCTTGAGCAGGGTGGCGGCGGCGATGAGTTGGGCGAGAAACTCCTCGTCCGGAAGATCGGCGGATTGGATCATCACCAGATCACGGTTGTCGGGGATCATGCCCGCCAGACGCTTGATCAGGGAACTTTTGCCGGTTCCCTCCTGGCCGACCACCAGAATGACCCCTTCGGCGCGCACCAGGGCCGTTCGCAGGGCGCGCCAGATCGAGGCGTGGCTTTTCGCGGAATAAAACTGCGGACGACGACCCGTCAGCCGGTTGTCGGCGGAACGGGAGGACGCGGGAGGCGCTGGTTTGACAGCTTCCATATTGATGTCAGTCGATGCCGTTTCTTGAAAAGCCCAATCCGTGTCAACGAATCCGTTTGCGGCATCATAACAGAACCCTCCCGCGCACGACAGTCAGAAAAATGTTTCTGAACAGTTACGCAGCAGCGCGGGAACTTTCCTTGGCATTCTGGCCATCCAGCAGTGCGTTCAGCTCTTCGACGGCCATGCCGATGGGGGATCCGGCCACATCGGCCCGTTCCTGGAGTTCCTGGAAGAACTCCCGGACATACCGCAGACGCCGGGCCGGAATGTGCCGCAGATCCTCTTCCCAGCGGGAGAGCAGGGAGATCCATCCCTGCACCGACAGCATGCCCGGCGGGGTGCCGAGCACCTGGGAATCCCGAACCAGGGAGTGGCGCAGGGAGTCGATCAGGGGACGGGCGCAATCCAGACGCTCCCTTTCCAGATCCCGTTCCAACTGCATGAGGGTGATCATGATTTCGGCCTGGGTCACACTGCTGCGGTGGTCCATCGTGATTCCTTCCATCCAAAAACCATAAGATTAACGACGGTTATCCCGGATCCGTTCCAGGGAAGCAGCGGGGGACGCCAGGGTTTCTGGCGGCGTCTGCTCTCCGATACGGGCATAGATTCGATAGGGCGCGCTCCCTGGAGGGAGATTCCGCGCCTGTGACGTCTCCACGGTGGGCGCCACAAAAGTCCAGGGTTGCTGTTCCTGACCATCCCCGCCGCCGACCCCGGAGAGTTCCTGCGCTTTTCCTGCCGGAGCCTGACCCAGCAATACCGCCAGATCCGCCGCGGATCCGGTCATCAGGGGAGGGGCGTTCTCTTTTGGTGCATCGTCCGTCTGCCGGGGGTTGACCCCTGGCAAAAAATCACGAAAATGAATCCGTGACTCTCCGGATCGTCCTGCATCCGCATCCCCGGAAGTGGACACACGCACGGCATCCTGACCCCAGGCACGCGCTTGGATGGATGACAGCGTGGATTCACTCATAAGATTCTCTCTGTCCAGCGGGTTAAGCAGCCATGGATACCGGATTCGGAAACGGCAAGTTTCCGAGGCGTTAATCAATCAGGAAGCAACATCAGTGCCAACAGAGGCCAAATCCCAGAGCAATAAAACAAGGAAATTCCCATCCATGGGCGGTTGTTTGCTCCCGGAATGCCTTCCGATGTGATAAAATCAACGTTCGGGCCGTTGATCTTATGTTCCCTCTTCCCTTCAAGAAACCAAGCGAGACAATGAGCACTCCCATGCACGATAAAGATGGCAAAATCTGGCTGGACGGACAACTCACCGAATGGCGTGAAGCCAAGGTCCATGTCCTGACCCACACCCTGCATTACGGTCTCGGCGTCTTCGAGGGGATCCGCTGCTACAAGACCGATTCCGGCCCGGCGGTGTTCCGTCTGGGCGAACACATCGACCGGCTGTTCGGTTCGGCCCAGGTTCTGGGCATGACCCTCCCCTACAGCCGGGAAGAAATTGCCGGAGCCTGTCTGGCGGTACTCAAGGCCAACGGGCTGCAATCCGGCTACATCCGGCCATTGGCCTTCTACGGCGCGGAGAGCATGGGACTCAATCCGGCCAAGTGTCATGTGCATGCCACGGTGGCGGCCTGGGAGTGGGGCGCGTATCTGGGCGAGGAGGGGATGGAACATGGCATCCGCGTCAAAACCTCATCCTACACCCGTCACCATCCCAACATCACCATGACCCGGGCCAAAGGGGTCGGCAACTATCCCAACTCCATCCTGGCCAAATCCGAAGCCATCGCCTGCGGTTTCGACGAGGCTTTGCTGCTGGATCCGGAAGGCTTTGTCTCCGAGGGGTCTGGAGAGAACATTTTCATTCTGCACAAGGGGCGTCTGGTCACCCCGCCGCTGGATTCGGCCCTGGATGGCATCACCCGGGATACGGTGATCACCCTGGCCGCCGAAATGAATCTCCCTGTGGTGGAACAGCGTTTCCCCAGGGACGCGGTGATTCTGGCGGAAGAGGCCTTCTTCACCGGCACCGCCGCGGAAATCACCCCCATCCGGGAACTGGACAACCGGAAGATCGGCATCGGCCACGCCGGACCGGTCACCAAAGAGATCCAGAGGCGCTTTTTCGATGTGGTGCAGGGACGAAATCCCGGACATCTCAACTGGCTGACCAAGGTGGAGTGATCCGAATGGCTGAGGCACAATACATTTTCAGCATGCACCGCATGTGCAAGGCGGTACCACCCAACCGGGTGATTCTGCAAGACATTTCTCTTTCCTTTCTCCCCGGGGCCAAAATCGGCGTTCTGGGTCTCAACGGTGCGGGCAAATCAACTCTGCTGCGCATCATGGCGGGAATCGATCAGGACTTCACCGGCGAGGCCAAACCCGCCCCTGGGATCCGGGCCGGTTTTCTCTCCCAGGAGCCCCAACTCGACCCGGCCAAGGACGTGCGCGGCAATGTGGAAGAGGGCGTGACCCGCGTCAAGGAGTTGCTCAACCGTTTCAATCATGTTTCCGAGCAGTTCGGCGATCCGGACGCGGACATGGACGCCCTGATCCAGGAACAGGCCGAATTGCAGGAGTCCATCGATCATCTGGACGGCTGGGATCTGGATCGCAAGCTCGACATTGCCGCGGATGCGTTGCGTCTGCCCCCCTGGGACGCGGATGTCACTTTGCTTTCCGGCGGTGAAAAACGCCGTGTGGCGTTGTGTCGACTGTTGTTGTCAGCCCCGGACATGCTGCTTCTGGATGAGCCCACCAACCATCTGGATGCGGAGTCCGTGGCCTGGCTGGAACGTTATCTGCAAAATTATCCGGGGACCGTGGTGGCCGTGACCCACGACCGTTATTTCCTCGACAACGCCGCCGGCTGGATTCTGGAGCTGGACCGGGGTCGGGGCATTCCCTGGAAAGGGAACTATACATCCTGGCTGGAACAGAAGGATGCCCGTCTGATCCAGGAAAAGCGGGAAGACGAGTCATTGCACAAACGTCTGAAGGACGAACTGGAGTGGATCCGTTCCTCTCCCCGGGCCCGGCAGACCAAAAGCAAGGCCCGGGTCACAGCCTACGAGGAGTTGGCCTCCCGCACCCGGGAAGCCCGGCGGGAGACCAGCACCCTGTTCATTCCATCGGGTCCAAGACTGGGGGGGAATGTCATCGAGGCTCAGGGATTGACCAAGGGTTTCGGCGGCAAGATCCTGATGGAGGATCTCTCCTTCATTCTGCCCCGTGGCGGCATTCTCGGGGTGATCGGCGGCAACGGCTCCGGCAAGACCACCTTCTTGCGCATGTTGACCGGGGATCAACAGCCCGACGCCGGCAAGATCATGCTGGGCGAGACGGTCCGGCTGGCCTATGTGGATCAGAGCCGCAGCACCCTGGAGCCGGACAAATCCCTCTGGGAGGCGGTGAGCGGCGGACTGGACATACTTGATCTCGGAGGACGGGAGATCAACTCCCGGACTTATGTCTCCTGGTTCAACTTCAAGGGGCAGGATCAACAGAAGAAGGTCAAGGTGTTGTCCGGAGGGGAGCGCAATCGCGCCCATCTGGCGCTGGTGCTCAAACAGAACGGCAATCTGCTCCTTCTGGACGAACCCACCAACGATCTGGATGTGGAGACCCTGCAGGCACTGGAAGACGCCCTGAGCGATTTTGCCGGCAGCGCGGTGGTGGTTTCCCACGACCGGTGGTTTCTGGATCGCATTGCCACCCACATTCTGGCTTTTGAGGGGGATTCCCGGGTGGTCTTTCTGGAAGGGAACTATCAGGAGTACGAGGCCGACCGCAAGCGTCGTCTCGGCGCCGAGGCGGACCGGCCCCATCGGGTGCATTACAAGAAACTGGTGCATTGAGGAAATAGCAAATTGCGGCTCCAGGGGGATTATCCCCCTGGACCCCAGTGCTTTTTTTAGGGCGTGTTGACATTCGATAATCTTATCATGCCTATTCAAGCCAGATCATAGTACAAACCAGACCAATCATGGCTTCAAAACACTTGTCTAGCTTTTCATAGCGAGTCGCTATACGCCTGAACTGTTTGATACGATTAAAAAATCTCTCAACGAGATTACGGTCTTTATACCAATGATGGTCATACTCTCGCGGATTGAGGCGATTGCTTCGCGGAGGAATGACAGGTTGTGCCCCTTTTGTTTCAACCGCCTCTACGAAGTGGTTTGCGTCATAGCCTTTGTCAGCAATCACCATGTCAGGATTCATTCCTTCAATCAAGGCATGCGCTTGTGAGATGTCCGCCTCTTGACCGCCTGTCAGAATACATTTCAATGGGTTACCCAAGGCATCCACTGAAGCATGTATCTTTGTCGTCAGACCTCCTCTGGATCGTCCGATTGCTTGAGGTCCGTTTTTTTTTGAGCGCCAGCAGCATGCTGATGAGCACGAATAATGGTACTATCTATCAGTAGCACTTCAAGATCTGGATCATCAGAGACTGCGTCCTTGATACGTTTCCAAGTTCCATTATTGACCCACCTGGAGAATCTTTTATAATTTTTATTCCAGCCACCAAAAGTTATCGGAAGGTCGCGCCAAGGCGCACCTGTCCGAGCAGACCAAAGTATCGCCTCAATAAAAAGACGCTGATTTTTATCAATCTTTTTCAGATCACCTCGCATTTTTGGCAAGAGACCTTTGATCCGTTCCCATTGATCGTCACGCAACAATAATCGATCCATAGCATTACCTCCTGAGAGAAATGATATAGATAAGATTACCGAACGTCAACACGCCCTAGACAACTCCCAAGAAATAAAATACCTTCCCTTGGTGGGCAGTGAACCACCCCCAGTGAGGGCTTGGGAGCGGAGAATCCAAACAGTAGTATTTTATTTTCTGTGAGTTGCCTTACTTAAATTAAAAACAATGAATTTAGCAACCAGACCTTCCAATCATATATTAATTTTCTTAAGCGGCTCTATTTTTAGGGCCTCAAGGAGTTTTTGTACACGCATCTTCATATTCTCCGGTTTTGGAGGAACACCCGACTTAAGTTTCCACCATCTGCCATGAGCGAGCCAATGACGGGTCGCCAAGGCCGATTTGAAGTTTCCGACAATTTCGACTGGTGCGCCGTGCTTCTTGAAAACATCCAAAACCTTCTCAAGAGGCACCTTGACAATTCCTTCCGGCCACGTTTGATCCAACTGTTGCAGGCTTTTATTTATGCTAATATTTCTTTTTTCTCTAAGTTTGTTAACAATATATAACCTAATCTTTCCCTCTGCGAATGATAAATAGTCAAATACTATCAATAGATCTAACTCCATAATCTTTCTGGTTCGGTCACGCTCAACATATTGTATCGACTCTTTATGCGTCATCGTCCAAAATCCAGGAACGCTCTTACTGTACTCTTCGATTTCCTGTGTTGAAATATTTCTATTTCTCAGAAGAGAAAGTATTATATCATATTTGACCCACAATCCATTCCTGCATTCACCATAGAACTGCTCGATCATATCCAAATCCGGCATGCACCTGCTATCATATATGCTATTCGACATCACATGATCGCCTGAAGCGCCTGAGTGAAGGAGCTTTCATTAAAAAGAGTCATACTGTTTTCATATTTTGAATACACAATATGCCATTTTGCCCTAGACACCTTAGCGGCGGTTAATAGCTTGTCATTTTGTTGTGATTCATCAGAATCCTCATAAGGAGGGTCGCCGACTGAAATTTTGACAGATATTGATGGAAGCTTATCGTTGCGAGACAGAATGAACATGACTCCTCCTTTTGGACCATCCATATCCACACGCCCCATACCGCCAATGATTAACGTACCTCTAGGTCTGATCAGGATAGTATTCGTACCAATAAACAGTTTTAGGGATAGTGCTTCATAAGAACCGATAAGATGTTCGTCAAGAGACTCATATTCTTTTTTATAGTCCAACTTAGAACCTTTGAAAGGTTCAATAAAATTTATGATTGAATCAATAAGTTTCTCAACCTGTTTAATCCATGCTTCCCGACGCGCGTTCCAATCAATTTCACTGTAGTGTTGCTTTGGTTGAATGTCAGGTTGTTGATCAACAATATCTTTTAGTGAAAATGTAGCCACAAACTGTTCCTTGTCAGGTTGTTGAGCAATTTCTTGACAAACAGAATCCGCCAAGCAGACTCTTGCCTCCGATAATCGATTCTCCAACAAAGTGGGAGTTATTGTCAAATGTTGTGCATACTGAAGTCCCTGCAGAAACTCCTGTGATTTAATGACAGAGGCCTTTGCCCTAGTCCCAGAGGCTCGGCTTCTGCGTTGATATTTTCGAGACTTGCTTGGCGCTCACTCACGTCGAAGCTGGGGGCGATAATCGCCCCCAGCCCCCCCATAATCCTCGCGGAAACGACCCTTTCTACGGCTTGACAGGCGGCGGCGGGGGCGGCACCGGCTTGGCCGGAGCATCACCGGACGAGGCCGAAGGGGGCTCAGGCTTTTTGGGAGCGCTCTTGGCCGGCACCGGCGGTCCGGACTCGGGGGCCTTCTCCTTGGCCGCCTCTTTTGGCTTGGCCGGAGCCTCTTTGCCCGCAACCGGCTGCGATGTCGAGGCTGCCGGGGCAGCCCCATCCATCACCGAACGTTCCACCCCGGGACGGGTGGAATAAAAAGCCAACGTCAAACTGGTGATCATGAAGACCGTGGCCAGACCAGCCGTGAGTTTGCTCAGAAAGTCACCGGAACCCCGCGCTCCGAACAGACTCTGGGAACTGCCACCAAACGCGGCCCCCATATCCGCGCCGCTCCCTTTTTGCAGCAACACCACAAACACCAAGGCCATGCAGACCAGGACATGCAACACAGTCAGAATCAGAGTCATTGCGAAACCCTTCCAAAAAATACCAACACTCAGAACTTCTCCGGAACAGCATCGATGATCGCCAGAAAATCGCTGCTCTTGAGGGACGCCCCCCCGATCAAACCGCCATCCACGTCCTCCAGGGCGAAAATGTCAGCCGCATTGCCCGCCTTGACAGAACCTCCGTAAAGAATACGCACCTTGCGGCCATCGTCACCCAGCCGTTCCAGCAGATTCCGACGGATGAAGCCATGCACCTCCTGAATCTGCCCAGGGGTGGCATTGCGACCCGTGCCGATGGCCCAGACCGGCTCATAAGCCACCACCAACTGCTGCCGCTTGCCCGTTTGGGACGGCAACAAGGGATACAATGCCTCCAGTTGCTCCCGGACCACATCCAACGCCCGACCGGCATCCCGCTCATCCAGGGTCTCGCCCACACAGACGATCGGCTGCAAACCATCCCGGAACGCGGCAGCCATCTTGCGCGCCACCCGGGGGTTCTCCTCGCCCCAGTTGGCACGCCGCTCGGAATGGCCCACAATCACATACCAGCAACCCACATTCCGCAGCATGATACCACAAATCTCACCGGTATGGGGACCGATCTCATGTTCGGACAGATCCTGTCCTCCCAGTTTGACCGCCGCCCCCCCCAGATGTTGATTCACCACCTGCAAGGCTGTGGCCGGCGGGCACAACACCACCTCGCAACGCAACGCCCCACCGACCCGACCGGCCAGTCCGGCCAGAAGATCTTCCGTCAACTCCCGGGCTGTTTCAATCAGCCCATTCATCTTCCAGTTGCCAACGATCAGCATTCTGCGGCGCATTTCAACCAAACCAAGATCATGATTATCCCCTGACGAACCCATCTGTTGTCCACGGCAATTCCGGTCAAGAATCCGTCATGAACTTTTGGAGTATATTCAACCCACTCTTCAAAATCAACTCCAATTCCTCGCACCCACTCAATCCTCTTGGGCATGATCCGCCGGAACCCGGTTCTTGCGCACCTCTTCCATATCGACCTGTTGCACCCGCTCCACCAGTTCGGTCAAGGCCGCCTCTGGCACCATCCCCGGTTGCACGAAAAGAATAGTGCTCTCCCGGAAGATCATCAAGGTCGGAATCGACCGGATCTGAAACGCCCCGGCCAACTCCTGTTCCCGGTCCGTATCCACCTTGGCGAACACCACTGCCGGAAATTTTTCCGACACCCGTTCGAAAACCGGCGCGAACGCCTTGCACGGACCACACCAGCCGGCCCAGAAGTCGATCACCACGATATCGTTTCCGGTTACGGTTGCTTCAAAATTGTCTTGATTCAAGGCAATGGTTGCCATCGTCGCTTTACTCCACATCAAGGGATGATCCGCTTCACCCGCTCCTCGGGCATGCGCACCCCTTTGCGGGGAAAGGGACGCCCGCTTGCAACAAAAAACAGACATCTCCCGCTTCTGGAGATAAATTTCTGAAAAAAAAGCGGGGGTCTGGGGGATTCCTCCCCCAGGGTTTTGCCTTTGCTTTTGACTTTGGCGCGCTTTACAAAAGAAATTTTTTCACGCATCGCGTGAAAAAATTTTGCGCGCAGCCTTGGGAGTCTGCCATTTTTCGCTCAAGCGAAAAATGGCAGACTCCCCTTGCCCAAAACCACGCCGCCTGCGGCGGCTGGTCAGGCGCGCGCGCCCATTTCTCTGGCGCGAAATGGGCTTTTGAAAGACGCGCCAAAGGCTTAAAGTCCCAAGGGCTTCACCCTTGGATCCCACCAGGGGGATAATCCCCCTGGACCCCTATCAGTAAAGCGACGCATCCCGAAATGGTTGCGGTTTAAGTTGACAATCCCGATTCAACAACTCGAACAGGGATGTCCATGCCGGAGACTTCGGCCTGCTCCGCTCCTCCACTGCTCTGTTTCCCGGGGGGAGAGCTCCTTTCTGACCCGCAAATGGATCCGTTCCATCTGCCGGACCAGCGCGCCCACCTCCCGTGACTCCTCCCGAAGCGGGAGTCCGAACCCGACATGTCCGGTGGCCGCTCCGTCCCGATACTGGATCCGCAACAGGGTGCCAGACAGGGCGATTCTCTGATCGACGCACCAATGGAAGGTCAATTGCAGCGGAGTTCCCGAGGGAAAAGGTTCTTCCTCCTCCGGATAATGGAAGGCGCATCCGCCGGGACTGAGATCGACCAGGGTGACATCGAAAGCGTGACCGCCTTCCCGGGCGAGATTGAGCACCACCCCGGCCAGAGGCGTATCCTGGACCCGGTAAACCTGACGCCCCGAATCCCCGCCGACACTCCCAAGAGCGTACATCCTGCGAAAAATCCCCTATTCTTCCGGTGTTTTCCGATCCTTTTCTCCGGGGATCAGTTCCCGGTCATCCTCGTAGAGAATCCGATGGGCCGGGCCTTCCAGGTCATCGAACTGACCCCGCCGAATCGACCAGATCAGCATGCCCAGACCCACGAGGCTGAGCAATACCGCCAGGGGAAGCAAAAGATAGACCGCATTCATATCCACGACTCACGGTTTGCGTAAACGCAGGGCATTGCCCACCACCACCAGACTGGAAAGAGGCATGGAGATTGCCGCCACAATCGGCGATACCCAACCGGCCATGGCCAAGGGAATGGCCAGCAGATTGTAAAACAAAGAAAAACGATAATTCTGACGGATGATCTGCAACGTGCGCCTCGCCAAAAGAAAAACCTTGACCACCGCATCCAGTTCCCGATTCAACAGGATCACATCCGCCGAGGCCACCGCCAGATCCGTGGCATTGGCCACCACCAGGGCCACATCCGCCCGGGCCAAAGCCGGGGCATCGTTCACCCCGTCGCCAACCATGGCAGTCACCGCGCCACTGGCGCGAAGTTCGGCGATGATCCGCTCCTTGCCTTCGGGAAGCAGATCGCTGACCACCCGGTCCACGCCCGTGTCACGCCCCACCTGCTCCACCACCGCCTGCCGGTCCCCGGAGAGCACCATCACCGGCAACCCCAACTCCCGCAACGCGGTCACCACCTCCCGGGCACGGGGTTTCAGGGCGTCCCCCAGACCGATCCAACCCTGCAGCACTCCATCCCGGACACAGGCGCTCCAACTGCAGGCTTTGTCCGCGTCCGCCGGACAGGAGAGCTCCGGAGCAGCGCCTTCCAGCGCGAACGCCCCCCGCCCCACCCTTACCCTGGCCCCGTCCACCCAGGCTTCCATGCCCAACCCCGGCACATTGCGGGCATTTTCCGCCGCCCCCGGTTCTCCCCACCCCCGGGCCAGATACTCCCGGACAATGGCCCGTCCCACCGGATGTTCCGAATGCTGCTCCACCCGGGCCGCCAGGGTCAGCAACGCGCGCTCCTCCACCCCCGGAACCGGCACCAGCCGCTCCACCCGGGGCAGACCGGTCGTCAACACCCCGGTCTTGTCCATCACCACCCGGGTGACCCGTTCCAACCGTTCCACGGTCTCGCCGTTCTTGAGCAGAATCCCCATGCGGGCCGCCGCCCCCATGGCCACCACCATGGCCGCCGGCGCGCCCAGTCCCAGCGCGCAGGGACAGGTGATGATCAACACCGCCACACTGTTTTCCAACGCCCGGGAGGGATCCCGCCACAACCAGTAGCCCAAAGTCACCGCCGCCAACACCAGGACAATCCCCACAAAGCGTCCCGCCACCCGGTCCGCCACCCCTTGAATGGCCGGACGTTCCGCCTGGGCGGTCTCCACCAGACGCAGAATCCGCGCCAGAGCGGTCTCTTCACCCACCCGTTCCACCAGCAGCACCACCGAGCCATCCAGATTCTGGGTGCCTCCCACCAGACGCTCTCCCGCGCCCCGACTGACCGGCAACCCCTCTCCGGTCAGCATGGCCTCATCCACGCTGGTCATGCCCGACTCGATCACCCCATCCACCGGCACCCGTTCCCCGGGCTTGACCAGCACCCGTTCGCCGACCCGCACCTCCCGCACCGGCACGCTCACCGGTTCTCCGTCCCGCAACACAAGCGCATGGCGGGGCACCAGATTGAGCAGCCGCTCCATGGCCCCCGCCGCCTTGCCCCGGGCAACCGACTCCAGAAAACGACCGGTGAGCAGCACGAACAGAAACATGCTCACCGAATCGAAATAGACCTCGCCGCTGCCCCGCAGAGTGACCACCACGCTGTAGACATAAGTGACCCAGGCCCCCAAAGCGATGGGCAGATCCATGGTCAGGCGTCCCAGGCGCAACCCCTGCCAGGCCCCCCGCACAAACAGGCCGCCGCTGTAGAGGATCACCGGCGTGGCCAGAATCAACGAGACCCAGTGAAAGAAATTCTTGGCCTCCAGGTCCATGCCCTGGAAATAGCCCGCATACAGGGCCACGGCGATGAACATCACATTGGCCGCCCCGAATCCCGCCACCCCGAGCCGGGCCAGCAGATCCCGGTCACGGCGGGAACGGCCCTGTTCTCCCAGGGAAGGGTCATACGGCTCGGCCCGGTAACCGATGGCCCGCACCTGACCGATGATCTCCGAAAGCCGGGTCTGTTGCGGATTCCATCGCACCCGGGCCCGATGCGTGGCAAAATTGATCCAGACCTCCGACACCCCGGGGAGCCGACGCAACATCTGTTCGTTCAACCACACACAGGCGGCGCAATGGATGCCATCCAGCAGCAGACAGACCTCCCGGCCCCCGTCCACCTCCGCGACCAGTCTGGACTGGTATTCAGGATCGTCGAAGGGTTCCAGTGCCTGGGGATCCCGCTCCTCGGGACGGACGCCCGTGGCGGAGATCTCCCGTTTGAGATAATAATCCTCCAGTCCCAGGCCCTGGATCAACCGCCAGGCCCCCAGACAGCCGGCGCAGCAGAACTCCCGGTTTTCATCCCGGATGGGCGCGTCCGGGGGAACTTTCAGGCCGCAATGATAACAAACCATACTGTTTTCCATTCCGCATTCATCACCTGTCCGGGAGTCCCTGCCGCATGCCCTCTGCCTTGATCGAACCCTGGCTGACCTTTCTGGCCGCCCTGTTGGGGAGCGGGCACTGCATCGGCATGTGCGGCGGGGTGGCCGCGGCCACCCAGCTCAATGCCGGGGTGGCGGCGGAACGTCCCTTCTGGCATTGGGAGCGTTTGCGGCCACCGCTGTTGTATACCCTGGGAAGGGTGGGAACCTACATGCTGCTTGGAGCCGTCAGCGGCGGGCTTGGTTCCATGGCGCTGTTTCTGACCCGTCCATCCTCCCTCAACGGTCTGCCCCATCTGGCGGTGGGGATCGTGATGATCCTGATGGGCATCGACACCATCGGTCTGATCTCCCTGACCCGGGGGAGCACCGGATCCGCCGGCCCTTTCACCCGCTGGACCGAAAGCCTGACCGCGCCCCGTCCCGGCCTGCGGCCTTTGGGAATGGGAATCCTGACCGGTCTGCTGCCCTGTTCCATGCACTGGGCCTTTCAGGCCCGGGCCTTTGCCACCGGCTCCCCCGTGGAGGGGGTGGGGATTCTGCTGGCCTTCGGACTGGGCACCATTCCGGCGATGCTGGGCTTCGCCCTGCTCTCCTCCTGGCTGGACCGCAAAGCCAGACGCCGCATCATGCAGGTGGCGGGGGTGCTGATCATTGTCATAGGGGCCATGAGCCTGAAACGGGGATTGATGATGCTCTCCCTGTGACCACGCTCAGACCGTGGTTTTCCTTCGGACCAGCAGAGAGACCCCGAAAAATCCGCAGGCCACCAGCACGATGGCCGGTCCGCTGGGCAGATCCCATCGATAGCTGACCAAAAGCCCCAAAGGGGCGCTGACCGCGCCGATCAGCACCGCGCCCAGCGCCATCCCTTCCGGGGTGGAGGCGAAAGGCCGGGCGGCGGCGGGAGGGATCACCAGCAAAGCGGTGATCAGCATCGCCCCCACCACTTTCAGGGCCGCGGCGGTGACCAGGGCGGTCAGCAGCATGAAAATCAACCGCATCCGCGCCACCGCCACTCCGTCGAGGGTTGCGAGTCCCTCATGGACCGTGGCATTGACCCAATCGTTCCAGTAGCGCCGGATCACCCCCAGCACCACGATCGCACCGACCCAGATCCAGGCCACATCCACCCATCCCGCGGCCAGGACATCCCCGAACAGATAGGCCATCAGATCCACCCGCACCCCATCGGCCAGAGCCGCGATGATCAGACCCAAAGCCAGCGCCCCGTGGGAGAAGATCCCCAGGGCGGCATCCGCCGGGAGTTCGGGCCGGGAGTGGAGCCAGGTGACCAGCATGGCCACCGCCAGACAGATCCCGGCAATGGTCAGGTTCATGCTCCAGCCGGTCACCAGACCCAGCGCCACCCCCAGCAGGGCGGCGTGGGAAAGGGCGTCGCCGAAATAGGCCATGCGCCGCCACACCACGAACACCCCCAATGGACCCGCCGCCAACGCCATGCCGATTCCGGCCAGCAAGGCCCGCAGCATGAACTCATCCATGCTCACCCTCCCCCACCACGCCACAGGAGGTGTGACTGTGGTCATGGTGATGTTGATAGTACCCCACACCCGGCACCTTGTCTCCGAACAGCAGCTTGAATTCCGGCGTGGCCCGCACCGCGGTGGGAGAGCCGGAACAGCAGACATGACGGTTCAGACAGATCACCCGATTGGCGCTGGCCATGACGAAATGGAGATTGTGGGAAACCAGCAGCGCCGCCACCCCCCGTTCCCGGCGCAACTCCTCCAGAAAGCCATGCAGCTGCTCCTCCCCCGCCAGATCCAGCCCCTGGGCCGGCTCGTCGAGGACCAGCAGATCCGGATTGCGGCTCAAGGCCCGGGCCAGCAGTACCCGCTGGGTCTCCCCGCCGGAGAGGCCATGCATGGGGCGTTCGAGGAGTCCGGCGCAGCCGAGGCGCACGAAGAGATCCCGGGGCAACTCTCCCCGCCCGTTGGAGAGTCCGATGAAACGGGCCACGGTCATGGGCAGCACCGAATCCACCCGCAGACGCTGGGGCACATAGCCCACCACCAACCCGGGACGCTGGCGCACACTGCCGGCGGACAGTGGAATCAGCCCCAGCAGCGCGGACAAAAGAGTGGATTTGCCCGCCCCGTTGGGACCGATGATGGTCATGATCTCCCGGGCGTGGATGGTCAGATCCACCTGCCGCAACAGGAGTTCTCCGCCCCGTGAGACGCTCAACCCTCGGGCGGACAAAAGCGGGTCTGGATCTTCACGAACCGGTTCCATCAGCAGGAGTCCTCCCGGGTAAAGATAAAGGCAAGGCCGAATATTTTTTATTCATTTCATGTTTGGGTTGCGCTATAATGGAACTTTCATTCAAAAATCGCTTCAACGGCTCAACCGGCTCACTGTAACGGGTCAAAGGGAACGCCGTCAACACAATCGGGAGATTCGTTCATGCCTTTGGCCTCCATGCGGCAACTCCTGGATCACGCCGCCCAGCACGATTATGGCATTCCGGCGTTCAACGTCAACAACATGGAACAGGTGCGCGCCATTCTCCGCGCCGCCCACGACACCGACAGCCCGGTCATTCTCCAGGCCTCCGCCGGCGCCCGGAAATATGCCGGCGAGGCATTTTTGCGCCATCAGATCCTGGCCGCCCTGGAAGTTTATCCCCATCTGCCCGTGGTGATGCATCAGGATCACGGCCAGTCCCCGGCGATCTGCTACGCCGCCATCCGCAGCGGCTTCACCAGCGTGATGATGGACGGCTCGCTCCGGGAAGACGGCAAGACCCCCGCCTCCTACGACTACAATGTCGCCACCACCGCCAAGGTGGTGGAGATGGCCCATGCCATCGGCGTCTCGGTGGAAGGGGAACTCGGCGTGCTTGGCTCCCTGGAAACCGGCCAGGCCGGCGAAGAGGATGGTCACGGCGCAACCGGCACCATGGAGAAGGAACGCCTGCTCACCGATCCGGAAGAGGCGGCCCGTTTTGTCGCCGCCACCCGGGTGGACGCCCTGGCAATCGCCATCGGCACCTCCCACGGCGCCTACAAATTCAGCCGCAAACCCACCGGCGACATTCTGGCCATCGACCGCATCAAAGAGATCCATGCCCGTCTCCCGGATACCCATCTGGTGATGCACGGCTCCTCCTCGGTTCCCCAGGATCTGCTGGCCATCATCAACGCCCACGGCGGGGCCATCCCGGAAACCTACGGCGTGCCGGTGGAAGAGATCCAGGTGGGCATCAAACACGGGGTTCGCAAAATCAACATCGATACCGATCTGCGTCTGGCCATGACCGGAGCGATCCGCAAGGTGTTCGCGGAAAAGCCGGGCGAATTCGATCCCCGCAAATACCTGCGACCCGCGGAAGATGCCGCCTACCGGATCTGCAAGGAGCGCTTCGAACAGTTCGGCGCCGCCGGCAACGCCTCCCGGATCCGGGTCATCGACCTGGAAAAGATGGCCACCGAATACGCCGCCGGACGCTTGGACCCCCGAGTCAAGGACCAAGGACATTGATGCCGATCCTGCCACTTCTGCTGCTCATTGGACTGCTGACCAGCGGTGTCGCCGAAGCGGTGCAATCCAATCCCTGCGCCGTGGCCCGGGAGATCGAAACCAAGGCCATCGCCCTGCTGGACTCCAAACCGGACGACGCCCTGAAGGCCTTCGAAAACGCCCACACCATCTGCCCCGTGGATGTGGTGATCGGCTACAATCGCGGTCTGGCGCTCCATCAGGTTGGCAAGAAACAACAGGCCATGGAGATCTGGAACAAACTCCACGAAGAGTTTCCTGATCACGTCAAGACCATCGCCAATCTGGCCTGGACCCGCTTTGAACTCGGCGACGACCACAAGGCCCATCTGCTGGCCTCCGAAGGGTTTTCCAAACAGCCCGGCAATCTGGCCCTGGCCCACACCAAGCTCTTCGCCCTGTTCCGGCGGGGCAACTACCTGGAAGCCTATGACTGGATCATCCGCATGATCAGTCAGGAAAAGGAAGAACCGGGCACCGGCCTCAAAAGCGATCGGGTGGATCATTGGCGGGAAATGGCCGCCGGATTTGTCAGCGAAACCCTGTGGCGACAGTTCCGCCAGGGCGAACGCATGGACGCCTTGCGTCAGACCATCAATCTGCTGGTCAAAGAATACCCCGGAGAGGCGGTTTTCGTTCGCACCAAGGATCAACTGCTGCTGGCCTACACCGACCCGGAAGCGGAAACCCCCTTCCCCCGTCCCCTGCCCCACGAAGTGTGGGCCAAAACCGGGGATGTGGATGATCAGACCGCCATTCTGGACAATCGCATCAACGCCCAGCCCCAGCTTGCCGCCTGGCAGAAACGGGCCGACGCCTATGCGGTGGTGGTCGGGGTGAGCCACTACAAACGGATCCGCGCCCGTCATTTCGCGGACCGGGACGCCACCAATTTTCACCGTCTGCTCACCCGGCGGGGCATTTTCCTGGACGACGCGGACCACGTGAAACTGCGCATCAACAATGCGGTGGATCATCAAACCTTGCGGCAGGATCTGGAATGGCTGATCAAACAGGGTCAGACCAATCCCAACGCAACCCTGCTGTTCTATTTCTCCGGACTGGGCTTCCCGACAGGTCAGGATGCCCTGCTGCTGCCTGCCAACGCCCAACCCGAGAGCCTGGATTCGGATCGGACCATCTCCATGGCCTGGTTGCAGTCGGCCTTGTCCCGTCTGCCCAACAAGGATGTGGTGGTGTTGCTGGACGTCTGTTTCAACAACACCCCGGAGTGCATCATCCGTCCCGGTCAACCGGCCACCCCGGCTCCCCGGGAGCTGTTTCTCCGGGGCAAGCCCATGGCCGTGGCCGCAGACAAACGGGGCGCGGCCATTCATGGCCCGGGTCAACAGGGAGCGTTCACCTGGCATCTGCTCAAGGCCATGCTCGGCGAGGCCGATGGCTTTCCCATCGGCAAAAAGGATGGCTGGGTGGATCTGGCCGAAGCGTTTGCCCAGATCAAGGTCGGCTTGACCCAGCACAACCCGCCGGCGGATCCGATCTTCTCGGCCCCCACCCAGATGCGCCTGACCCGCACCGGAGGCGAACAGTGAACCCACGCCCCTCAAACACCCTGAACCGCTTTGTCAAGCCTCTGGCGCATCTGGGCATGATCGTGACGCTTCTCACCGGTTTATCCGCCGCGCACGCCAGTCTGATCAACGAATGGGAACCTCTGGAACTCGACGCCGGCAGCGCCAGACCCGCTCTGGTCATCAAGGCTGGACAACCCTGGCAGGATCCCAGCAGCGAGGTCAAGCTGCTGTGGATTCCCGCCGGTTGTTTCCAGATGGGCTCCCCTCCCCGGGCCGAAGGCCGGGAAACCGACGAAGGCCCCATGCATGACGAGTGCGTCACCGGCTTCTGGCTGGGGGAAACCGAGGTCACCCAGGGGCAATGGCGTCGGGTCATGCACAACAACCCCTCCCGGTTCCGCAAGGGGGACAACTATCCGGTGGAAAACATCACCCGCGAGGAGGTCAACGAATTCCTCGCCACCCTCAACTCCCGGGCGCGTCTGAATGTGCAGTTCCGTCTGCCCACCGAGGCGGAATGGGAGTTCGCCTGTCGCGACGGCGGGAAACGGGGTGTATTTCCCGGGGGCAACGAACCCAGTCGTTTCGCGTGGTTTGCCGGCAACAGCAACGGCACCTCCCAACCCGTGGGGCTGCGGGCTCCCAACCGTCTCGGACTCAAGGACATGAGCGGCAATGTCTGGGAGTGGATCCAGGACAAATACCAAACCAACTACAACAAACCCACCGCCCCCGGACAGGCTTCCGAGCCAACCTCTTTTTACTCCATACGCGGTGGTGGCTGGCAGGATGAGGCCAACTCGTTGCGTTGCTCCAATCGCAGTTTTCAATCGCTCTCGTCACGACGTCCGGATCTGGGTGTACGCCTGGCCGCTTCTCTCAAAACCAAAGAGAAAAAATCCAATACCCGTCAACCCGACATCAAGCGCATGCCTTTTTGATGCGATCCCGCGCATTCAAAGGGGGAAAACCACATGAGCACGATTCTCGAAATGATGGATTCCATTCCTTTCTTCGAACCATTCACCAGTCAGGAAAAGCATCTGCTGGCCGAGCACGTCCACTGTTTCGAGCTCTTCAAGAACGGCGAAGTGATCATCCAGGAAGGGGATGTCCAGGACTCCTCCCTGTTCATCATTCTCAGTGGCGCGGCCTTTGTGCGCAAGGATGACCATCCGGAGCACATCATCGCCTATCTGGAAGCCGGATCCATCATCGGCGAGGCGGCCTTTCTGGTGGGGGGACGCCGACGCATGGCCAGCGTGGTGGCGGAAGGGTTGGTGAACGTCTTCAAACTCGACCGGACCGCCATGTCACAATTCGACTGCCCGTTTCAGCTCAAGCTTACCCAGCAACTGGTGATCATCATTGTGGAACGGCTGGAAAAAATGAACGACGCCCTGGCGGAACTGATGGGCTGACAAAGAGAAATTTCTATTTAAACCGCACCCATTTCGGGACGTTGATTTTCCGACCCGGCGGCAATGCGGGACGCACGGCTGGAACGGCGCCGTTTCGCGGCCTATTGAGCGCGCGCGGGAATTGCTTCGCAATTCCCTTTGAAAAGCGCGCCAAAGGCAAAGTCCCAAGGGCCTCATGCCTGGACCCCA
>JADGAB010000270.1 GCA_015232245.1 Magnetococcales bacterium
CGCCGCGGGCGGCGCCTTTGGGTGAGGGATCCGCAAAGCTTTCCAAAAGTCAACATCCCGAAATGGGAGCGGTTTAATAGTCGTGTAAGGAACGATTGGAGAGATCAACATGGCATACAATGAGAAGGTTCTGGATCACTACGAAAACCCTCGCAACGTCGGCAGCCTCGACAAGCAGGATGCCCAGGTGGGTACCGGCATGGTGGGCGCTCCGGCCTGTGGCGATGTGATGAAACTGCAGATCCGGGTCAACGAGGATGGCGTGATCGATGACGCCAAATTCAAGACCTTTGGATGCGGTTCGGCCATCGCCGCCTCGTCCCTGGTGACCGAATGGGTCAAAGGCAAGACCATCGATGAGGCTTTGGCCATCAAGAACAAGGATATCGCCAGTGAATTGGCCCTGCCGCCCGTGAAAATCCACTGTTCGGTGCTGGCCGAAGACGCCATCAAATCCGCCGTGGCCGACTATCGCAGCAAACAGAAAGGAGTTTGATCCCATGAGTACCGCCCAACAGGGTATCTCCCTGACCGAACGGGCCGCCCGTCAGGCCAAGAGCATGCTCGCCAAACGGGGCACTCCCGAAGCCGCCATCCGTATCGGCACCTCCACGGCGGGTTGCTCGGGCTTCTCTTATAAACTGGAATACGCCGATCAGGTGGACGACGGGGATCGGGTGTACGAATCCTTTGGTGTCAAGGTGGTGCTCGACGGCAAATCCGCCCTGATCCTGGATGGCACCCTGGTGGATTTCGAATCCACACCGTTCAAATCCGGCTTCAAGTTCTCCAATCCCCAGGAGAAGGAACGCTGCGGTTGCGGCGAATCCTTCAAGGTGTGATGACCGATCATCTGCCCATCGTCTGCTGGTCCTGTCGGGGTCCGACCCCGGCAGGACTTTTTTGTGCCACCTGTCAGGCTTTGCTGCCTCCGGAATCGGGCATGGACGGGTTTCGTCTGTTCGGAGTGGAGCCCGCTTTCGACCTGGACCCGGCCCATCTGGAAAGCCGGCATCGGGTTTTGCAGAAGCAGCTCCATCCGGATTTTTTCGCCCATCGGGGCGCCACGGAGCGGCGACTCTCTCTGGAGTGGACCACCCGGCTCAACGAGTCCTGGCAGACCTTGACCGATCCGGTGGCCCGGGCCGTTCTCCTTCTTGCCCACTTGGGCTGGAAAGCGCCGGAACGTCCGGTGCCGGATCTGGAGTTTCTGGAAGAGGTCATGACCCTGCGGGAGGCACTGGAAGAGGTCGATCCCCTGGCCGCAGACGCCCTGCCGCGCCTGGCGGCGATGAAATCCGCCGCCCGCGACCGTCTGCAAAACGAGGTGCGGCAGCTCTCCGAGGCGTTTGGCGTCCATCGGAGCGCGCCGGATGAGCTGCAGTTGATCTGGATCTCCCGGCTGGTGGATCGGTTGCGCTATCACCGGCGCTACCTGGAAGAGCTGGATCGCCTGGAAGACCGGGCGTTTGATCCGGAAACCTGAAACCCCCTCTAAAAGAAGAGCGCTTCCGCATGGATGTATTGCTGGAGATCATGGAGCCCGGGCAATCCCTGCTGCCCCATCAGACCGGACCGATGACCCGCAAGCGGGTGGTGGGCATCGATCTTGGCACCACCTATTCCCTGGTGGCCGCCATCGGCGTGGATGGCAAACCGTTGTGCATTCCGGACGATACCGATGTGTGCGCCGTACCCTCCGTGGTTCACTACGGCGTCGGTTCCGTTGTTCTTGTGGGTCAGAGCGCCCGGGAACGGGCCTTGAGCCATCCGGAAGCCACCATTGTCTCGGTGAAAAGGTTCATGGGGCGCGGGTTGGAGGAGTTGCGCGCCCATCTGACCACCATCCCCCATGGCCTGGAGGCCGGGGAGGGGGGCATGGTGCGGATTCTGGCGGGTGAGGCAAGCGTCTCTCCGGTGGAGGTCTCCGCAGAGATTCTCAAAGTGCTTAAAAAACGTGCCGAAGAGGCTCTGGGGGGCTCCCTGCATGGCGCGGTGATCACGGTGCCGGCCTATTTCGACGATGCCCAGCGTCAGGCCACCAAGGATGCCGCCCGGGTGGCCGGTCTGGAGGTGTTGCGATTGCTCAACGAACCCACCGCCGCAGCTCTGGCCTATGGACTCGACAAGGGCAGCGAAGGACTCTATGCCATTTATGATCTTGGTGGCGGAACCTTTGATGTCTCTTTGTTGAAGCTCGAAAAGGGCATGTTCCAGGTCATGGCCACCGGGGGTGATTCGGCTCTCGGAGGGGACGATCTGGATCAGTGGATCGTCCAGCGTCTCATGACGGAAACCGGCACGCATCAGCCGGGTCCGGGCTGGATTCAGGCCGGTCGCCGTCTGGCCCGGGAGATCAAGGAGCGTCTGACCGACGAGACGATGGTGACATTTCCTTTGCCCGGCGTCGATGGCGCTGCCCGGGGAAGCCTTACCCGCGCCGAGTTCGAGGTCGGCATTCGCGATCTGGTGTGGCGGACCATTCCCATTTGTCGTCGGGTGCTCAAGGATGCCGGCGTGGCTTCGGGAGAACTCCAGGGGGTGGTACTGGTGGGAGGCTCGACCCGGGTGCCCCTGGTGCGCCGCATGGTGGCGGAATTCTTTGGTCGGGAACCCCTGGTGGATCTGGATCCGGATCAGGTGGTGGCATTGGGCGCGGCCCATCAGGCCGAGGTGCTGGCAGGCAACGAACCGGCGGAAATGCTGTTGCTGGACGTGACCCCTCTCTCTCTGGGCATCGAAACCATGGGGGATCTGGTGGAAAAGATCGTGCCCCGCAACTCTCCGATTCCCACGGCCCGGGCGCAGGATTTCACCACCTTCAAGGATGGTCAGACGGCCATGGCCATCCACGTGGTGCAGGGGGAGCGGGAGTTGGCCAGTCAATGTCGTTCCCTGGCCCGTTTCGAACTGCGGGGCATTCCTTCCATGACCGCTGGCGCCGCCCGGATCCGGGTCGCCTATCAGGTGGATGCGGACGGCCTGTTGACCGTCTCCGCCCGGGAGGAGACCATGGGAGTGGAGCAATCCATCACGGTCAAGCCATCCTATGGGTTGACGGACGACGAGATCGCGAGCATGCTGCAAGAGGCCTTGCAGCATGGAGCGGAGGATCTGCGTGTTCGTCTGTTCAACGAGGCGAAGGTGGATGCGGAACGGGTGTTGGCGGCTGCCAGCGCGGCGTTGCACGAGGATGGGGATCTGTTGAACTCAGAGGAAATGGAACGGGTCAAGCGTGCCATGCACACGGTTTGGGAAGCCACCCAGGGGAATTCCGCCGATGCCCTGAACGACCGGGTGCAAAAGATGGATGTGGCAACCCGTTTTTTTGCGCAGCGGCGCATGGATCGCAGCCTGCAAAGGGCCATGACCGGTCGCAAGGTGGATGATTTCGCGTGACAGCCAAGGAGTGGATATGATCAGGGTGACGTTTCTGCCGATGAATCGAACCGTGGAAGCGGAAGCGGGGGATACGCTGCTGGAGGTGGCCCACAACCATGAAATTCCCCTGGAAGGGGCGTGTGAAGGGGCTTTGGCCTGTTCCACCTGTCATGTGATCGTGGATCCGGAATGGGTGGATCGGTTGGATCCGGCGGATGAACGGGAAGAGGATATGCTGGACAAGGCGTTCGGTCTGACCGCCACGAGCCGTTTGGGGTGTCAGATCGTGCTGGATGATACTTTGGACGGATTGGTGGTGACCATTCCGCCCTATTCGATCAATATCAGTGTAGACAGAAAGGGAGGTCGCTCATGAAGTGGACGGACACCCATGAAATCGCCATGGCTCTCGCCGATACCATGCCGGATCAGGATCCCATGGCGGTACGGTTTACAGAGTTGATGGAGTGGGTCATGAATCTGCCGGAATTCGATGATGTGCCCCAGAGATGCAACGAAAAGGTTCTGGAGGCCATCCAGATGGCCTGGGTGGACGAGCTCTAGAAAAAAAAGCAGCCGGATTGCACAAACAGGGTTCTCCTTGGGGCAATCATTTGCTATAGTCCGCACCCATCGCTGGCGGATGCATGGCAAGCGGTGATTGAAGGAATGGGCCGTTAGCTCAGTTGGTAGAGCAGCAGACTTTTAATCTGCGGGTCGTGGGTTCGACTCCCGCACGGCTCACCATTTTTGTTTCACAAGGTTTTCTCAGCACAAAAGCCGCCCTTCCAGAGCGGCTTTTTTTGTGGTAAAAATTCCAATATTTTCAATAGATAGCCAAACTGGTTTGGAAACGCACTCGGTCTGGAACTGGGCCTGCGGGAGTCGAAATATGGCCATTTTTTCTTCTCTCCGCCCAAACTCTCCAAAAGCTGTGGACCGTCACGAGAAGTGGTGTAAAACGCCATCTTGTGTAAAACGCCATCTCTTGTAAAACGCCATCTCTCTTGACAATAAGTGACGACTGTAAAACGCCATCTCTCTTGTAATGTAAAACGCCATCTCTCTTGACAATAAGTGTAAAACGCCATCTCTCTTGACAATAAGTGACGACTCTCTTGATAACGGAATCGGAACTGGCGTAAAAAACTGA
>JADGAB010000271.1 GCA_015232245.1 Magnetococcales bacterium
ATTCTTCCCCCAGGGTTTTGACTTTCAAACATACAAATTTTTCAGAGGGGTTGATTTTAAAAATTTTCATGTTTGAAAGTCCCGGGGGCTTCGCCCCTGGCCCCACCAGGGGGATCATCCCCCTGGACCCGCAAGAGTGGGTTTTGCACTGTCATCAATCCGTGGGACGGGAGGCCTGAGCTTTCTTGCGAATGGCCTTTTCGATCTGGCGGGCGCTGTCCGTGTCCGAAGGGCCATCCTCCCAGGCGCCATCCCCCCGCAACGACTGTTTGAGCACCACCACCTTCACATCCCCGTAAGGGGCCTGGCCGGACAGGCGGATGTTGATCCGGTAACGGGCTCTGGCATCCCTGGGATCGATCTTCCAGTCCGTGGAGATGAATCCCCCCTCCCGATTGGCCACCTGCACCGGCATTTCCATGACCACATCCATGGCGCCCGCATAGAGCTTGTTCAGGCGGACCTGATCCTGGGTCGGCTTGCTGCTGCCAATGCCGCCACTGCCGATACTGAAGATGCTCTCCTGGCCCAGCAGTTCCGCCGAACTGCTCTCGGTGCGTCCCTCCAGGGCATCTTCCCGGGCCTTCTTTTGCCCGAATTTGGCAAGTTTCTGTTCTTCCAGGGTATTTGGACTGTTCCACATCGACCCGGAGCATCCCCCGGTTCCAAGGGCTAGAATGGTCACGGCCACAGTCATGAACTTGATTTTCATGGATGCCTCTTTCCTGGATCGCCTGAAGGGGATGAATGGCGCTATCGAATCATTCTCCATTATGCAGCAAAATCCGGCGGCATTCAATTGTGTTGTGCCTTGGCAGAGGATTTTTGTCGGCGAGGGCAACCCTGTGAAAAAAAGCGGTGGTCTGGGGGATTCGGTGGTGTCGCAAGCTGATCAGGCCGGCCTCGCAGAAAACAGGTTTCAGGCACCCCTTCTGGCGCAAAATATTTGCTGCAAAGCGGGACTGGTATCATTCCCTTCTGGCAGAGTGCCAAACGAATTTGTTATGCTGACGCCATGAGCGAGATCACCCAACCGCATGATCGCTTGTTCAGGGCGCTCATGTCGCATCCAGAAACAGCAGGCGCCTTTTTGCGTGAGAGTCTTCCTCCGGAGGTGTCGCGCCTGCTGGCGCTTGAGCCTCCCGAACTGGTGGACGGCTCCTTTGTCGAGGAGCGCTTGCGACCCTGCTTTTCGGATCGCCTGTTCCAGGCCAGGACGGTCAGCGGCAAGACCTTGTTTCTCTACGTTCTGCTTGAGCACAAAAGCTACGAGGACAAGAAGGTTGGCTGGCAGATTTTTCGGGGCGTTTCGGCCTTCTTGGATCAGAAAACTCGTGAGGACGAAAATTGGCAAAAGCTGCCGGCAATTCTGCCCATGCTGCTCTACCATGGGCAGCAGGAGTGGCGTTTCCCCAATGAGTTCCTGGCGTTGGTCGATGCGGATGAAGCCCTGCGGCCATGGTTGTTGAATTTTCTCTTTCCGGTAGTGGACTTGGGGCCAATTCCAAACCGGCAACTGTCGCGGCATGTCCGCTTGCGGGCGGGTTTGATGGCGTTGAAATACGGCACACGCGATCCACAAGAGCAAATGGAAGCCCTGGAAGAGATCGCTTTCGCCCTTGAGGAGGCGCCAGAACTGTTGCTGTCCGTGCTTCTGTATCTGTTGACGACATTCCAGAACCTGAATGAAGAGCAGGTGCGGCTGGTGGTACGTCGCATCAACCCCATGGAGGAAGTCGAAATGATGTCACAATTTGCACAAGAGATCCTGGCCAAGGGCAAACCGGAGTGGGCCACGATGGTGCGCCAGGAAGGTCGCCAGGAAGGCCGTCAGGAAGAAGCCGCTTCCATGCTGCTCAAACTGATGCGGCGCAAGTTTGGTCAGACACCGGACTGGGTGACGGAGAAAGTGAAGGCGGCGCGCCTGGAACTGCTCGAAGTGTGGGGTGAAAACGTCCTGTTCGCCAACTCCGTGGACGAGGTGTTCGCGTCGTGACCTGAAAGTCCGGCTGGCGGACGAGGGAAGTGTCATTTCATCCAACCTCTAAACCGCAACCATTTCGGGATACGCAGTTTTACGGATAGGGGTCCAGGGGGATTATCCCCCTGGTGGGATCCAAGGGCAAAGCCCTTGGGACGTTGCTTTTGCCTTTGGCGCGCTTTTCAAAAGGGAATTGCTAAAGCAATTCCCTTGGCGCGCCCAACAGGCCGCACAGCGGCGCCTTTCCGACCCATCACCAAAAAAAGGGAGGCGGATAAATCCGCCTCCCTTTCAGGTACATCGGTGCAGCTTTTTATGAAGATCAGAAGTCCATCTTCACGGAAGCTTGCAGGTAATGCATCAGAGACTCAGAGGTGCCGGAGACTCTGGCATTGGGGTCAACCCAGGTGCCGGACAGATCGAGGGTGGTGTTCTCCTGGATCTTGGTGGAGAAGCCCAGCGTACCACCGAGGGCGCTGTTGTAGGTGGAGGTACCGGCAACACCCGTGGTGATGTTGTCTTCAACCACATGAGCATAGTCCAGGCTCGGCTTGATGGTCCAGGCGCCGGCATTGACCGTCAGGCCAGCACCAATGCCCCACAGGTTGGACTGGCTGGTGGAGGTGGCATTGCCGCCGCCGTTGACAGTCACGTTGTTGGCCGTGGCCGTACCAGAATTGCTACCCGAGAAGGAGAGAGCGCGGGCCATCAGGTCCTGAGCGCCAGGCCCTCCGGAATCCCAGGTCGAGGACCAGTGGGTCTCGTTGCCACGGGGGGTGGCGGCGGTGAAGTCCTTGGAGCCATAGAAGGCATAACCGTTCCATCCGCCGAAGCCGGTTTTGCCCTTGGCGCGCAGACCAGCCATGAAGCCGCTGTTCTCCAGCTGAGAATCCTGGGTCACGTTGCTCATGCCGGCTTCGTAGATCAAGGTACCGGTCAGGTCAATGCCTTCAATCTGTCCACCCAGGGTGGCGGCCAGCCAGAGGTCGTGGTTGCCCTGGTTGACATTGGTCTTGGCGCCCAGGCCATTGGCACCACCGAAGGGATCGGTCGCATTGGCAACACCGAGAGCGGTGAAGCCGGCAACTCTGGTTTGGGCATTCAGATAAGCCGCAGTCAATTGATAATCAACCGCATTGTACTTGCCCAGGGCAGACAGAACATAAAAGTCGGCGTCCGAGTGATTCGCGGTGCCGGTGTTGGCGATGGCGGCGCCAGCGGTGGTGGAAACGGACTGACCGCTGCCTTCGGCCACTTTCACATCGGCGCCGACGACGGTCACGCCGCCGAAGTTCTTGGCCAACAGGATGGTGCCATAGGAGGTGACATCGTGATCGAACAGCATGCCATCGTTCATGGCAATGGGCATGCTACCCAGTTTCACGCCCACACCCCAGGCTTCGGTCTCCAACCACAACTGACGAACCTGCCAGTTGGCGGCGGTGCTGGTGGTTCCGACCGGCAGGGTGTAATCAGCACCACTGACCGTGTTGTTGTCCAGAACGCGGGTCACCATGTGGGCATGGGATTTCTCGCTGGCTTTCATGTCCACGTTCAGTTGCAGACGCTGAGCCCAGAACTGAGCATTCTCGTCATAGGCGACGTCGCCCGGGGTGTTGTCCGTGGAAACCATACGGAACTGATAGTAACCACCGATCTTCACTTCGCCGGCATCGGCGGACTGAGGAGCGGCGAGGGCGATGGCGGCCAGGGCAGCAGCACCCAAGAGGATAGATTTCTTCATTTTCATTTCTCCAAGTTCGTTGCTAGTTTTTCCCCGGCCTACCCGGGAATCCGGTTTATGTTTCTTTTGCAACACCCTGTTGCGAAAGTGCCACATCATGGATGTGATGGCTTATATCGGTTTTTCCCATCACATGTCAAGCAAAAAATCAAAAACCCTTCAATTTTGTTCACCGCCTGCGCTTCATCGGGTCAAGGTCTTTCATTTTCAACGCTTGTTCCCGATTGCCCGCCGGCTTGTCAGTTACTAATGCAACAGCAGGGCCAATTTTTCATGCAAGGTTTTTTGAAATTTTTATCTATCAATTTCAATCATTTATTAAGTGTGGTGTGGTTTTGGACACACTGTCATGTTTTTGCCACAGTGGCGGGCGGGGTCTGCGGGGTGACGTAATCGGGGGAAGGGAGGGCAAAAGGAGCGTGGAGAAATTGCCACACCCTTTTTTGGAGTGTGGATCTACAGCAACGCTTTCAATGCGGGCAGCACCGTGGCGGCCACCACCAGGGCCACCATCCATTTGACCAGATGGATCTTTAGCCATCACCCGGGATTCCAGATCCCGCAGATCGTTTTTGAGTTCGATCTTCAAGTTCCCGCAGATCACCACGGGTGGCCAACTCTTCCAGGTTGGATTTCTGGACTTCCTGAATTGCGGCGGCCATTCCCTTGGCTTGCGGTTCATCGAATCCGGACGCCTTGAGGGTTTCCACAAATTTCAAAGTGTCAAACG
>JADGAB010000272.1 GCA_015232245.1 Magnetococcales bacterium
TTTTGGTTAGGATATGCCTGAAATAACGAAAGTCAACAAAATTCTGTTCGTCCACGTTTAAGTGGGGTGGTACCCCCTTGATCGCCTCAAAATAATCGCCGAGTTTCCCATTCTTCCACCCCACCGGCTTGTCCTCATCATCCAGCGCATCTGGGAAAAGATCCCATATCTCCTGGACAAAATAGGCCGGTCGGCCCTCGGCTTTGGCGCGCACCGGGCCGAAGTCCACAAACCAGTCCTTGAACAATGCCCGCACCATGGCATCCAGATCGGCGTTCATGCGGCGGTTTAATTCGATCTTATCGTCCAATGCGCCCAGGACTTGGGCGATGGCGCGTTGATGATGTAGAGGAGGAATGGGAAGAGCTTGTGAACCGAATGTGTCTCTACTTAAAGTTGGATTTGATGTCCCGTCTTTGAGATGATTAAGTCCAATATATTTAATCAGGAAATAAGCATATCTCAGGTCGATACCTGGTCGTTTTGGCGATAGCGCGTATGCTGTATCAATGACCCAATAATCGCATCCACACCATTCAACTCCGAGCGGCCCTTGCCCTTTACGGCCAATAATAATTCCGGGACCAGCAAAAAGTGGTTCATTGTGGGTTCCGCACTGTCCATTGGTGCCATATACTGGTACGTCGCCTGCTTGGCGGTTGGATTCAATAAGTGCTTTGCCGTACTTTAAATCAAATAGATCACGGGCTGGCAGCAAGGGCCAGAGGATCAAGTCAACAGGCAGTCCTCTCGGTGGAGTCGTTCCGTTGGGTAGCGTTGCTGATTCATTTCGTTTCTGCACCACCACCCGCCCCTTCTCAATAATCCTCCTGAACCCCTCCGCTGTCGTCGCCCAATCCACCACATCCACCTTGAAGGGCAGGTCCGATTCGCCGACCTTCTCCAAGGTGCCACTCTTCCCTTCCTGCACCACGACATACTTCTCTTCAATGTTGCGATGAAAGCTCTCTGGAATCCGTGCCCAGTCGTGCAGATCCACCAGGAAAGGCAGATTGCTTTCGGTAAAGGCCTCCTTCAGATCAAAAAATTCTGGCGGCTGTTCTATGTTCGTTTGGCTGGGATGGCGAGCTACCAAATCCAGGTCGCTTCCTTCAAAGGCCGTGCCCGTGACCCGACTGCCAAAGGCCCACACCTCGGCGTCGGGAAGGTGGTCGTGGATCAGCCTCCGCACCTCCGCCAGATGCTTGGGGCGCAAATCAAGCTCCGGAGGATGAGCCATGCCGTTCCTCCAGCGACCGATGCAATCGCTTGGCGTCCACAACAAAGGCGCGAATCATTTCCAACACCTTGTTCGCGAAAAGCTCCCCGTAGTCATGGGCCGTATTGTTGCGGCTGTCGCGGTAGATGAACCAACGTTCCACTTCGTCCAGAGTCATCAACCCATGAAATGCCGCGCGTCTGAACACATCCTTGAAGACCAGTTTATTGATCTCTCCAGGGGTTCCGGCGTATTCCTGAAGTGCCTTCCGCAGTAGTTTTCCAGAGACTTCCAGGGTCAACTCGAACCCCTTGATTACGGCATTGCGGAAAATCTCGTGGAGAACATCATTGGCTTCAGGGCAACGGTCCAACTGGACCAGGGATTCTTCCAAGGTATGGATGCATCGGGCCATATGGTCAAAATTCAGACTCATGGAATCCTCCGCCCCTCATGCTCCGCCACCGGCAGGCCGGGATCGAATCCTTTCAGTCGCTCTATCAGTTCGGCAACAGTCATCATGGCAGCACCAACCGCCCCAGACTTTCCCGAATCACCGCCTCCAGTCTGGCCCCCTCGGAAAAATGGGCATCCAGGCTCTTTTTCAACTGTGCAAATCGTTCCACGAAAGGGGTGTCGTCCTCGTCCGCCGCTGCCGCGCCCACATAGCGCCCCGGCGTTAATACATGGTTGTGGATGCGAATTTCCGTAAGGGTTGCCGCCTTGCAGAAACCCGGTTCGTCTGCGTACTTCCCGGCTTCCGGTTCTCCCCGCCATGCCCGGCAGGTCTGAGCGATCTTCTGGATATCCGCAGGGTCGAACTCCCGCCGGGTGCGATCCACCAGCCGCCCCAGCTTGCGGGCGTCGATGAAGAGCACCTCGCCCCTGCGATCCCGCCACCCCTTGCCCGGATTCTTGTTGCGGGCCAGAAACCACAGACAGGCGGGAATCTGGGTGGAGTAGAAGAGCTGCCCCGGCAGGGCCACCATGCAATCCACCGCATCGGCTTCGACTATGGCACGACGGATCTCGCCCTCTCCTGACTGAGTGGAGGACATGGAGCCGTTGGCCAGCACCACGCCCGCCATGCCGTTGGGTGCCAAATGGTGGAGGATGTGCTGAAGCCAAGCAAAGTTGGCGTTACCCACCGGCGGCGGGCCGTATTTCCAGCGTGCGTCCTCCCGCAGTCGGTCGCCGCCCCAGTCTGAGACGTTAAAGGGCGGATTGGCCAAGATGAAGTCGGCCCGCAAATCCTTCAGTTCGTCCTTGTGAAAGCTGCCTTCGTTGTTCCAGCGGATATCGGCGTCGATGCCTCGCACCGCCAGGTTCATCTTGGCCAACCGCCAGGTGGTGTAATTGCTCTCCTGACCATAGATGGAGATATCGCCGATGCGACCACCCCGTTCCTGAACAAACTTTTCGGACTGAACGAACATCCCGCCAGAACCGCAGCAGGGATCGTAGACCCGCCCCTTGTAGGGTTCCAGAAGTTCCACCAGCACCCGCACCACAGACTGGGGCGTATAAAACTCACCGCCGCGCCGTCCTTCGGCTCCGGCGAATCCAGCCAGGAAATACTCGTAAACACGCCCCAGGACATCCCGTGCCTTGCCAGTGGTTTCACCCAGGGCAATGCCTGAAATTAGGTCGATCAATTCTCCCAGCATCACCTTGTTAAGGGCTGGGCGGCTGTATTCCTTGGCCAGAACCCCCTTGAGCGTGGCATTTTTGGCTTCGATAGCCATCATCGCCTCATCGATTAGCTTGCCGATGGTGGGCAGCTTGGCGTTGGTTCGCAGATGGGACCATCGCGCCTCTTTGGGCACCCAAAAGACGTTCTCGGCCAGATATTCATCGGGGTCTTCCGCCGCTACGGGATCTTCGGCCAGCAGCTTGGTATGCTTGGCCTCAAAGGCGTCGGAGATGTACTTGAGAAATACCAATCCCAGCACGACATGCTTGTACTCGGAGGGTTCCAGGTTCTGCCGGAGCCCGTCCGCCGCCAGAAACAGCTCTGCCTCGAACCCCAGGCTGGCTCCGTTCTGACTTTTCCCCTTGGTGACGTTGCGAGCCACGATTTACCCCCTGATTCTGATGATTTCCTGGAAATCTATATTATACATAGTGTAAACTGCCAAGGCGAGGCTTGTTGATGGCCTTCAGCCAATTTCAAATTGGACGATACCGTGACGCGGGAACGCAAGCCAGAGCAACTGAAAGCCATCGGTCAACGCTTAAAATCGGCCAGGGAGGCGCTCGGCTTGACTCAAAAACAAGTCTGCGCGTTGCTGGACGTTCGGCCCGCCACCTGGAACCACTGGGAGACCGGGCGTCGTCTTCCCGATCCCATGGTGATGGCCGAACTGTCGGATTCCCACCAACTGTCCCTGGATTGGGTCTACAGTGGACGACTGGTCGTTGCAAGTTCCAACCCTGAATAAACCGCTTGCGACTGATCACCGGTTGCGAAGACGGTTACCCTGGATACCAGGCTCAGGGATTCCCATGTGCCATCAGCATGAGGATCGTCCGTCTTAAAACGATTATACATGAAACACCGGCACCTCCACCCCATCCTGCACCCGCACCGCTTTGCCCTCCCGCACGCTGACCCGATCCCCCACGTTGCCGCCCTCATCCAGCATCACCTCGACCATCCCCTGGGCCGTGGCCACCCGCGCCATCCCATTGGCCATCGAGACGATCCTGCCAGCCACAGACGTTCTGCCGGACAAAATCGACTGCAAATCAGATAGCGGACTCGACATGGCGCAGCAACTCCAGGGAAGTGGTCAGTTTGTTGCCCTGCGCCGCATGGCTCACCGAGGTGATCTTGCCGCGCCAGGAACGACCCATCAGGGCGTCGTGGACCTCGACGAGTTGCCCCGGCATGAAGCCGGGACGGTGCAGACAGGTCAACGACACTTCCTGGAGCGACTCACCCGCATCGATTTCGGCCCGGCCACGAGAACGTTTGGCCTCATCGGTGGCAAGCAGAGGGTCGGAGATGTCCGCGCCCCGGAATGCACCATCGCCGCGCTGGCAGAAGATCTCGCCGGAGCCAAGCCGCATGCCGGTCGTGCCTGCAAAACGGACCTGGAACGGGAATGCGTCATGTCCGGCCACGGTCTCCGGCACCCAGGCGATCCAGTGCTGCATCATGGAGCGGTACGTCACCCGGACGATGGCCACCCCGGCGAAACGGGCGGTGACGGTGCGTTGGTCAGCCTCCA
>JADGAB010000273.1 GCA_015232245.1 Magnetococcales bacterium
GACCAGATTGGTCAGAACCTGCCCCAGTCGCATGCCGTCGCCGATCAAAGAGTCCGGCACATTCCCGTCGATCTTGACGTGATACCCCAACCCCTTTTCCCGCGCCTTGATCTGAGTGAAATCGGAGATCTGTTCCAGCACCACCTTCAAGGAGAAGTCGGTCTGTTCGAAGTGCATGCGTCCGGCTTCGATCTTGGAGAAGTCCAGAATGTCGTTGATGATCCGCAACAAGGTTCTGGCGGCGGTATCCACCTTCAGGATGTAGTTGCGCTGCTTGTCGTTCAGATCGGTGCGCAGGGCCAGATGGGTCATGCCGATGATGGCGTTCATCGGGGTGCGGATTTCGTGACTCATGTTGGCCAGAAAATCGCTTTTGACCCGGGCCGCATCCTGGGCCTTGGACATGGCGATGGAGAGTTCACGGGTGCGCTCCTCCACCAGTTCTTCCAGATGCTCCTTGTAGGCTTCCACCTCGATCCGCGCCCGTTCCGCGTCCTCGGCCAGGCTCAGGGCGGCCAGACGCTGCTGGAAAATCTCGTCCGGGATCAGATCCGTGGTGTCGAAATGTTCATCCGCCTCGGGCGCGGAGAACAACGGTTCACGTCCCCGCTCCACGGCCAGGGCGTTGACCAGTCGCTTGAGCTCGATGATCCGTTTCTCACGCCCCAGCGCCAGACGGTTGAACCGTTCCACATCCGCCATCCGATCCCGCAACGCCAGGTTTTCACGGAGATTCTCCTCCACCTGACGCTGTTCGGTGATGTCCTGGGTCACGCCGTACATGTCCGTGGGGCGACCCGAGGCGTCCCGAACCAGATGACCGATGGAGTGCAACCAGACCACCTGGCCATCCAGAGGGCGCCGGTAGGCGTAAATGGCGTCGTAGCGGGGGATGGAGCCCTCCAGGGCGGTCTTGAAATTGATCATGGCCGCTTCGGCGGTCTGAGGGTTTCCGGCGGCCAGATTGGCATACCACTCCTTCATCCAGTGATAGCGCCACCCTTCCCGTGGGGGATCTCCGCACAGCCGGGCGGTTCGTTCCGAGGAGTTGTAAAGGCCGGATTCGTCCAGGGGCAAGGGAATGTGCCAATGGCCGGCCTTGGTCAGATCCAGGGCGTTGTCGCTTAAGAAATTGGCCAGACGGAGCTGTTCCTCGGCTCTTTTGCGTTCGGTGATGTCCTCCTTCACGGCCACGAAATGGGTGATCTTGTCGTGGCTGTCCCGGATCGGGGAGATGGAGGCGAACTCCACGAAGATTTCACCGTTTTTCTTGCGATTGATGATTTCGCCCCGCCAGATCCGGCCAGCGCGGATGGTGGACCAGAGGTCGCGATAATAGTCGCCATCCTGCACTCCGGCATTGAGAATGCGTGGATTGTGACCGATGGCCTCCTCGGCGCTGTAGCCGCTTGCCCTGGTGAACTGGGGATTGACATATTCGATGGCGCCGTTGAGATCGGTGATGAGCACGCTGGCCGGACTGTTCTCCACCGCGCTGGACAAGGTGAGCAGGCGCTTGTGGGATTGCATGCGGGCGGTGATGTCCCGGAACACCACCACCGCGCCCACCAGAACCCCCTCCCGCAGCATGGGGACCGAGGTGTATTCCACTTGAAACCCTGAGCCATCCTTGCACCAGAATATCTCGTCGTCCACATAACAGGTGGTTCCGTCCAGATAGGCCCGGGAGAGACGACATTCGCTCAAAGGGTAGGGTGTTCCGTCGGGTCGGGTATGATGAATGGTCTCGTGGATCAGGGTGTCGTTGAGTTCGCCTTCCTGGTAGCCCAGCATGGTCAAAGCCGCCGGATTGACGAAAATTGTCCGACCCTGAATGTCGATGCCGAAAATCCCGTCCGACACGGAAGCGAGAATCATGCGGCTGCGGGCCTCGGATGCGGTGAGCGCGTCCGCCATGGCCTTGCGCAGGGTGATGTCCTGACTGGTGCCCACCAACCGGATGGGATTGTGGTGCGCATCCCGTTCCATGACCGCGCCCCGGGAACGCAACCAGCGGACCCCTCCGTCCGGTGTGATGGCCCGGTATTCCACGTCGTAGAGGGCGATTTCGCTGGCCACGAAGGCGCGTCCTGTTTCCAGCACCATCTCCCGGTCTTCCGGATGAATCGATTTGCTCCAGGTCTCCAGCGACATGCTGGAGGCTTCCTTGCGGGTGAAGCCGAGCATCTTGGCCCAGCGGGCGTTGAAACGGATGATCCCCGCTTTTGGATCCACGTCCCAGAAACCCAGTTCTCCGCCGGCCATGGCCACATTGAGGCTCTCTTCGGCCTGCAGGCGCTGCTGGATCTCCCGGTTGAGGCGTCGGTTGACGCGGATGATGGCCAGAATGATCAGCAGAATGCCACAACCGATGGGAGCCATCCATGCCAGAACGGTTGTCAGATCCAATCCGGCTTCGATCTTTGCAGGACAAGCGGGTTCGGCCAGAACGCTGTGAGGCGGCAGCCAGAACATCGCGCCAAGAAACTGACCCACCCAAAGGGGTCGGTCGATCCGTCGAGCGCCGCACCGTTTTTCGTTCACGAAACCTTTCATACGGCCAATCCCGCAGCATGGCCGGAAGACCATGCCCATTGAAGATTGTAACCACCCAGCCAGCCCGTCACATCCAACAACTCACCAATGAAGTGCAAGCCTGGATGCTTGCGGCATGCCAGGGTTGCGGGATCCATCTCCGCCGTAGCCACCCCGCCCACAGTCACCTCGGCCCGTTCGAATCCGCCGGTGCCATTGGGGGTGAGGGTCCAACGATTCACCAGGTCCGCCAGTACGCGCAGACGCCTGTCCCCGATCTCCGCCAGACGGCCATCGCCTCCGGCTTGCAGGATACGTTGCATTGCCAGTCGTTTAGGCAAGAATCGTGACAAAAAGGTGCGCAGAAAAATACCCGGTTCTTCCGTTTTGGCCTGGGCAAGCAGGCTCAACAGATCCCGACCCGGGGTGAGATCGATCCGCAATTCCATTCCGGGGCGCCAATAGGAGGAGATCTGCAGCACCGCCGGACCGCTCAGGCCCCGATGGGTGAACAGCAGATCGTCGGTGAAGCGCATGCCCGCGCACTCCAGGGTGGCCTGGAGCGCAATGCCGGTCAACTCCTGACAGAGGGCGCGCAGGGTGGCGTCGAAGGTCAACGGCGTGAGACCAGGACGGATGGGGCCGACTTTGAGCCCGAACTGTCGGGCCAGGGTATATCCCAGGGAGGAGGCTCCCAGTTTGGGCATGGAACAGCCCCCCAAAGCCACCACCAGAGCCTGGGTGGTCCAGGTTCCCCGGTTGGTGACGACCTGGAAACCGGAGGCCTGGGGCTGGATCTGCTGGATGGCGTGATCCAGCAGCAGCCGGACGCGACCCTTCTGGCACTCCTGAAGCAGCATGCTGACGATCCGTTCCGCGGAATCGGCGCAGAAGAGTTGTCCGGGTGTTTTTTCCACCGTCTGGATGCCATGTCGCCGGAGTCTGGCCAGAAAGGCTTCGGGAGGCAGGTGGTTGAGCACGGCGCGGACGAAATCCGGATCCGTGGTGAGATAGTGGTGTGGCGCGGCGTCAAGATGGGTGAAGTTGCAGCGTCCGCCTCCGGAGACGCGAATCTTTTCGCCGGCCCGTCTGGCGTGATCCACCACCAGTACCCGTCGGCCCCGACTTGCTGCGGTCGCGGCGCACATCAGACCCGAGGCGCCTGCTCCCAGGATGATCACCTCCCAATCCTCTGGCTGATTCAAATGCGGGCAGTCCTTTTGGTCTCGATTGGCCGAAATTGCAGATTTTGTCGGTTATTTTCCCGGAAAAAAGCAAGCATTGCAACCCGGAAATGAATGGCAGGAGTGTTCGTCTCTTTGGAACCGGATTTTGGGGATGTGTTGATTTTCTTAAGAATGATAAAGTTATCTGAAAATGGCATACAGATTGAATTGGTATTTATCGAGATTCTTGCAATGGTTGAATAAAGGGGATAATGTCAAACAGGTGACAGAGAAAAAACTGTCGATGCGTGAGTCGGGTCAGGATGGGCAATTGACTTCACCTCTTGAAGACTGGATGAAAATAAAATGCAGCACTTCAAATATTCCTTTATAGCCACGGCAATCTGTCTGGTGATCGCGCTTTTTTGGGGAGGGTTGGAAGCCGCCGCCATTGTTCTGCTCTTGGGGGTGTTGGAGGTCAGTCTCTCTTTCGATAACGCGGTCGTGAATGCGGCGGTGCTGGAAGAGATGGAAGAAAAATGGCGCCAGATCTTCCTTACAGTGGGTATTCTGGTGGCGGTCTTCGGGATGCGTCTGGTATTTCCGGTGTTGATCGTTGCGGTCTCCACTGGTCTCTCCTTTGGCAAGATCACCCTGATGGCGCTGCAGAATCCGGATGAATACGCCCATCATCTGCAGGCATCCCACATCCAGATCGCCCTGTTCGGCGGCA
>JADGAB010000274.1 GCA_015232245.1 Magnetococcales bacterium
AGACTTGGCCAACCCCAACCCTTTGATCTGCTGATCTCCACCCTGCCCTTTGCCGACGAGGTGTGCCGACAGGCGCAACTGCCACGCCACTGGATGCGCATCGCCAACACCTTGTCCCGGGAGATCGACGGCTTGCGCCAAAGCGATCCTGCCAAGGCCGCCAGAAGAGTCCAGCGCTATCGGAATCTCTATTCCGGTCAGAATCTCATCGCCGTCTCCAGTGGTGTGGAAAAGGATCTGGTCGGAGCCATGGGGATTGGCCCCCGCAATGTGCGGGTGGTCCACAATCCTTTTGATCTGCAACGAATCCGTCGTCTGGCCCAGGAGCCGTTGGCCGGATTGCCGTCGGAGGATTATGTCATCCATGTGGGACGCTTCGCCCGACAAAAACGGCATGATCTGTTGCTGGATGCCTGGAAAAGGCTGGAGGCGCCAAAACTGTTGGTACTGTTGACCGAACCCCACGAGGAGCTGCGCCGGATGATCGCCGAACGCGATCTGGAAGCCCGGGTGCGCATCGCCGGTTTTCAGACCAACCCCTATCCCTGGATCGCCCGGGCCCGTCTGCTGGCCCTCTGTTCGGATCACGAAGGGATGCCGAATGTTCTGGTGGAGGCTTTGGCCTGCGGCACGCCGGTGGTGGCCACCGACTGCCCCTCCGGACCCCGGGAGTTGCTGGGAGAGGCCCTTCCCGAGGCTTTGGTGCCGATGAATGATCCTGCGGCTTTGCGTCTGGCCATGCAACGGATGCTCGCCAGGGCGCCGGAATCGGCTCTGGTGGAGGTGCAGCCATTCTCCCCCGAGGTCACGGTGGCCGCGCTGGAGCATTTGTCACAGGAGGAGAGAGGATAGCATGTGCGGCATTTTAGGTGCCATCGGCAGCCGCTGGGGGGAGGAGGTGGAGTCGGCCTTGACCACTTTGGCCAAACGGGGACCGGATGCCCGTCAGCTCTGGCGGGGAGAGAATGCGGTGCTGGGCCATGCCCGTCTGGCGGTGATCGATGCGGAAGGGGGCCGTCAGCCCATGGTGGCGGCGGACGGGCGGCATGTGCTGGTTTTCAATGGGGAGATCTACAATTTTCTCGACCTGCGCCGGGAGTTGCAGGGATTGGGATGGCGTTTTGCCAGCCGTTCGGACAGCGAGGTGCTGCTGATCGGCCATGCCCAGTGGGGAGAGGCCCTGTTGCAGCGTCTGGACGGTATTTTCGCCTTTGCCATCTGGGACACCCGGGAACAGACCCTGTTTGCCGCCCGGGACCGGCTCGGGGTGAAGCCTTTTTTCTACTCCACCACGGACGGAATGGTGTTCGCCTCCACTCTGGCGCCGTTCTTCAGGCTGAGCGGCTTTCCGCAGCGTCTGAACGGACGGGCCTTGCGGGACTATCTGGCCTTTCAGACCCCTTTGGCCCCGGACTGCTTTCTGGCCGACTGTCGTCAACTGCCTCCGGCCTGCGCCCTTCACTACGCGGCCCGCAGCCGCAGCCTGAAAACCTGGCGCTACTGGTCCATTCCCCGACCCCAGCCGGGCGGACCCACGGATTTTCCCACCTGCGTGGCCATGGCGGACGCCGCCCTCAAGGAGAGCGTCAAGCGCCAATTGGTGGCGGATGTGCCTTTGGGGGCCTTTCTCTCCGGGGGAATCGACTCCAGCCTGATCATCCGCTACATGGCGGAAGCCGGGGTGCGGGAGATGCGCTGTTTCAGTCTGAAATTCACCCAAAGCGCCTTCGACGAATCCGCCCACGCCCGTCAGGTGGCGCAACAGTTCGGCTGCGCCCATCACGAACTCCCCGCCCCGGAGATCGACGCCACCGCTTTTCTGACGGCCATCGCAGATCTGGATCAGCCTCTGGCGGATCCCTCCTATGTGATGACCCACGCCCTCTCCCGCATGACCCGGGAACATGTCACCGTGGCCTTGAGCGGCGACGGGGGGGATGAACTGTTTGGCGGCTATCCCCGTTACGCCGATCCCCAGTCCGCCCATCCCGAGGGGTTCTGGCAGGCTCCGCTGCGTCGGCTGGTGGCGGCGGGTCTGCTGCCCGGGGCCTTGACCCGGCGCACCCTGCACGGTCGGGAACTGCTGTACTACCGGCGGGTGGAGCTGGGGCCATGGCCGAACAGCCGCAAAGGGATGGAGGGCTATCTGGCCCCCTGGATACGTGCGGCCTGCGGGGTGGAACAGACCCTGGAGGCATGGAACGCCCTGGTGGATGAACTGGGGGGAGAGCTGGACGGAGCCACCATGATGCGCGCGGATCTGTGGAGTTATCTCTCCGAAAACTGTCTGGTGAAAACCGACCGGGCCAGCATGGCCCATGGTCTGGAAGCCCGGGTGCCCATGCTCGGCAATCCGGTGGTGGACGCGGCCCTGACCATTCCCGCATCCATTCATCTGGCAGACAACGGCAAGGCGGTGCTCAAGGAGCTGTGCCGTCGGGGCGGTCTGCCGGAATCGGTATGGAACCGACCCAAGCACGGTTTTTCCATCCCGTTGCGGGATCTGTTCCAGCACTCCTGGAAGCAGATGGGAGACGACGCCTTTGCCGGCATCGAACGTTTCGCCCCCTTCCTCAACGCACCGGCTGCCCGGGAGCAGTGGCAACGCTGCTCCTCCGACCGGGGCGGCGCCAGACGTCTGACCTATACGCTGCTGGTGCTGCTGCTATGGCTTGAACATCATCCGGGCATCTCCGAGGTGACTCCATGCGCCTCCTGATGGGATTCCGCCGCCCCTTCCAGGCGTTGGAAGAGGCTCTGGCCAGCCAGGGAGAGAGCCTCATCCCCTGGCAACCCGGAACTCCCCTGCCCACCCACGCCTTCCCGGTGGATGGCGCGGTGGTGGATTACTCCGAGGCGGCCCGGCATCTGACATCCATGATCCGGCTCACGTATCATCTGCGCCGACAGGGCGCGCCTCTGGTGGCCATCAACCGGGACGCCCCATGGAACAAAGGGGTGCGCCCCTGGCGCTTCGGCATGCTGCGCCGCCTGGGTCTGCTGGATGCCTGTCTCACCCACGCACTACAGGAAAACCCGGCCACGGCCCGGCGGATGGTCTATTTTCCCAACGCCGCATACGTGAACCGGTATCATATCGGCGACCTCACGCTGATCGGGATGCGTGATCCGGCACGATATCTCTATCCGGTCTCCTTTCTCGGCAACATCGATGCGCAGCGCTATCGGGAGCACAGGATACGACTGGAGCAACTGGGCGCGTTGCGGGAACTTCTGGCCAGAGAAGGGATTGTTCTGCATCTCTTTCACGCGCCGGACATGACCCCGGCCCGGCAGGTGGCGGTGATTCAGGCGAGTGTCATCAATCTCAATCTGGGGGCGGCCTGCGACCACGGCGGCGCCAGAAGCTGGGGATTGGCGGAGCGCTGCTACGGCATTCCGGCCTGCGGCGGTTTTCTGTTGAGCGATGCCCGGCAGCATGCCCGGGAGGATTTCCTGCCCGGGGAGGAGTGGCTGGATTTCGACACCCTGGAAGGGTGCGTTCAACAGATCGTGACGCTACTGGCCGACTTTCCCCGCACCCGCCGGATCGCCGAGGCGGCCCATGCCCGGGTCATGCAGCAACACACCTATGCCCATCGGGGGATGCAGTTGCGGAGACTTTTGGCAGAATTGAAACAAGAGAGGAAACCTGCAAATTGAAACCGGAGCCAGGCATCCGCATCCTGGTGATGCGCAAGGACAACATCGGCGATCTGGTCTGCACCACGCCGCTTTTCGCTTCTCTGCGCCACCTTTTTCCTCACGCTTTCATCGGGGCCTTGGTCACGGAGTACAACACCCCGGTGCTGGCGGGCAATCCGGATCTGGACCGGGTGTGGAGTTATCAGAAAGCCAAACACCGGGGAGTGGATGAGAGTTGGCTTGGCGTGTATGCCCGCCGGGCGCGACTGTTCTGGCAACTCAATCGGATGAACTTCGACTGGATTCTCCTGCCCGGCGGACCCCATCCCAGCGCGGTGCGCGCCGCCCGATTGCTCCAGCCGCGACGACTGCTGATCCGCAGCGTCACCCCTCCCGGCGCCCACGAGGTGGAGTGCGTGCTGCAACTGATCCGGGAGATGGGCATGCTCCCTCCCTCCCCGCCCCCGGCCACCCGCATTTATCCGGATCCGGCGGTTCTGTCCACCCTTCCGCCCCTCCCTGAGGATGACCGGCGGCTTGTCGGGGTACACATCAGCGCCCGCAAGCCGGCCCAGCGCTGGCCTGCCGAACGGTTCAGCGAACTGATCCGCGCCCTCCATGACCGGGGGGCGCGGGTGGCTCTGTTCTGGTCTCCCGGGGTCTCCGACAACCCGCTGCATCCCGGCGACGACGACAAGGCCCGGGCCATCCTGCAGGAGGTCGGAGATCTGGCCGTCACC
>JADGAB010000275.1 GCA_015232245.1 Magnetococcales bacterium
CAGCCGGGCATGGGTCCCGGCATGATGGGTGGTCAGCGGCATGGTCCGGGCATGATGGGTCGGCATCCGGGCATGATGGAGCAACACTGGGCGGAACCCGCCGAATCCCTGAACAGTCGTCTGACGGCCATGAAGCAGCAATTGACCATCACCCCGGCCCAGGAACCCCTCTGGAATACCTATGTCAAGGCGCTGAGCGACCAGAACGAAGCCCGGGGCAAGATCCAGAAAGAGATGGCCACCAGCCAGCCTCAGGACTCCCTGGAGATGGAAACCCGGCGCATCAGCACCATGGAAACCATGCTCGCCCAGAAAAAGGCGGTTCTGGCAGCCTATAAGGCTTTGCTGGCCAAACTGGATGAGCGTCAGAAAGGCATCCTGGGACCGGCGCAGATTCAGCCGTGCAACCAGTAGGATTCCAGGGAGCCGAACCTGTGTCGCCGGTCAGCGGCTCCGGTCCAACTGTGACTTGAATTGCAAGTCAAGGGGGTTGTCATGCCACCCGAACCGTGCGAAGTGACCCACAATCTGCAGCTTTCCGGCATGGTCTGCGCCGAATGCGCCGAGATCATCGCCGAGGGGTTGGCCGGTCTGGACGGGGTGGGGCGGGTGACGACGGACTGGATCCGGAGTCGTGTGACCGTGACTTATGATCCGCGCAGGGTGCGGATCGACGCCTTGGAGAAGTTGTTGACCGAGATCGGGTTTCCTCCCGCTCCCGGGTTTTTCCAGCGCAGGAAACGTGACTGGATCCGCTTTGTGGACCAGAATACCGTCGATGGTTTTGCTCACCGGGGAGCCTGTTGCAACAGGCCTCCTCGGTGATCCTCTCTGCAACAAACCAGACCCCAATCCCTCTTCACCCCTGGATCGAACTCGTGCGATCATGTACGGGTTCTTGTTTGCTGGCGACATTGCCGGCACTCTCCCTTATCGACCTTTAGATCTGGAGCAATCGATACCATGGTGACATTTCCCGTGGGTGGCATGTCCTGCGCGTCCTGTTCGGGACGGGTGGAAAGAACCCTGGCCGCCCTTCCCGGCGTGGAACGGGCCTCGGTGAATCTGACCATGGCCAAGGCGACGGTGGTGGGAGAGGTTCCCCTGGATACCTTGATGGCGGCGGTGCGGGAGATCGGGTTTCAGGTGCCGGTGGTGACGGAATCCTTCGCCATTCAGGGGCTCTCCTGCGCCGCCTGCGTGGCCAAGGCGGAACAGACCCTGGAAAAGGTGATCGGAGTGACCCGGGTGCGGGTCAATCTGGCTTCCCAGGAGGCGCTGGTGGCCTATGTCCCGGATGTGGTGACTTTCGAGGCGTTGCAGCAGGCGGTGCAGAGCATGGGTTACACCCTGGTGCGTACCCGCACCGACGAGGAACCCATGGATCTGGCGGAAGCGGAACGTCTGCGGGAGTATCGGGAGATCAAAAAACGGCTGGGAATCGGCGCGCTTCTGTTGATCGCCAACATGCTGGTCATGCACGGTCACGGGATGCAGGCCTGGCTGCAGTGCGCCCTGGTGACCCCGGTCCAGTTCTGGGTGGGCTGGCCATTTCATGTCAACGCCTGGTCGGCGTTGCGGCATGGGGGGGCCAACATGCATACCCTGGTCACGGTGGGCACTTTTTCAGCCTATTTCTATTCGCTGTTGGTGTTGCTCGCCCCCGGACTGTTCACCGCCCGGGGAGTGGCGGCGGAGGTCTATTTCGAAACCTCCGGCATGATCATCGTTCTGATTCTGTTGGGCCGGTTTCTGGAGATCCGCGCCAAGGGCCGGACCTCCCTGGCGATCCGGGCGCTGATGGGACTGGCGCCGAAAATCGCCCGGGTGATCCGGGACGGCCAGGAGTTGGACATCCCCTTGAAAGAGGTGGTGGTGGGGGATCTGTTCGTGGTGCGTCCTGGGGAGAAGATTCCTGTGGACGGGGTGATCCTGAAAGGCAATGCCACCTTGGATGAGTCCATGCTGACCGGCGAGTCCCTGCCGGTGGAGCGGGGACGGGGCGATGCGGTGACTGGAGGCACCCTCAATCGGACCGGTTCGTTGATCTGCAAGGCGGTCAAGGTGGGCAGGGATACCGCGCTGGCGCGGATCGTGGCCATGGTGCGCGAGGCCCAGGGGGTCAAACCGCCGATTGCCCGCCTGGCGGACCGGATTGCTGCGGTGTTTGTGCCGGCGGTCATGGGGATCGCCTTGTTGACTTTCGGAGTCTGGTACGGCTTCGGACCCGAGCCGGCGTTCAATTATGCGTTGTTGAACTTCGTGGCGGTGTTGATCATCGCCTGTCCCTGTGCGCTGGGATTGGCAACCCCGACCTCGATTCTGGTGGGCACGGGCAAGGGGGCGGAACATGGCATTCTGATTCGGGGCGGGGATGCGCTGGAGACCGCCCACAAGATTGAGGTGGTGGTCTTCGACAAGACCGGTACGTTGACCCAGGGCAAGCCGGTGCTGACCGACTGGAGCGGGGATGATGTCACGCTGGGCCTGGTGGCCTCCGCGGAACGGCGTTCGGAGCATCCCATTGCCGAAGCGGTGGTGAACGGAGCGCGGAGTCGTGGCGTGACCCTGATGGATCCGGCCCGGTTTCTGGCGTTGCCTGGTCAGGGGATCGTGGCCGAGGTGGAGGGTCGGGAAGTGGTGGTGGGCACTCTCAAGCTGATGCGGGAGAAGGGGATCGATTGCGCATCGGCCATGGAGCGGTTTCAGGAGTATCAGCGTCTGGGGCGCAGCGCCATGTTGGCGGCGGTGGATGGGGTTGTTGCGGGGGTTTTGGGGGTGTCGGATCCGGTCAAGCCCCATGCCGCGGAAGCTGTGCGGAGTTTGCGGGCCATGGGAATCGGGGTGGTCATGCTCACCGGGGATGGTCGGATCGTGGCGCAGGCGATTGCCGGGGAGTTGGGGATCGGTGAAGTTCTGGCTGAGGTGTTGCCGGAGGAGAAGGAGTTGAAGATCCGGCAGATGCGTGAATCTGGCCGGATCGTGGCCATGGTGGGGGATGGGATCAACGACTCCCCCGCCCTGGCCCGCGCGGATGTGGGCATTGCCATGGGAACCGGAACGGATGTGGCCATGGAGGCTTCGGATATTACTTTGGTAAGCGGTGATCCCCGGGGAGTGGCCACGGCGATTCTTTTGTCCCGGGCGACCATGCGCAACATCCGGCAAAATCTGTTCTGGGCATTTGCTTATAATGTGGTTTTGATTCCTCTGGCGGCAGGGGTGTGGTTTCCCTGGTTCGGGATTCTTTTGTCGCCGGTTTTTGCGGCATTTGCCATGAGTTTGTCGAGCGTGACCGTGGTGAGCAATGCCTTGCGATTGCGCAAGTTCGCTGTGGAGCGTTCCGGAGTGTCTAAAGTGTAAACTATAACCTTTGGCGGGATGGTATTGTTTGTAAGAGCCATCTATACTCACGATCACGGTGGAAAGTGTGCGCGGGAGTTATAATTTTCTGAGTTGTGATAACTAATCCGAAAGATCTGCCGGTTTGATGGTTGATAGAGGAAGCGACTTGGATTTTTATTGCATGAATGGTTTCACGATCCTTGCTGGGAGAGACTCCAATGGCCGACGAAAACAAAGAGTTCACACCGACTGACGAACAGCAACAGGAAGCTCAGGTTTTTGATGATCTGACTGCGTTGAATCAGTCTGGGCAGGCGGATGTCGGCTCTGTGGCGGTGGTGGATGGAACCCGCGTGGCCGATGTGAACGACGAATCGGATCTGGCCAACTTGCAACCGGCCAATCTGGTGACGCAGCCCGTGCAGTTGCATGACCCTGGGAAAGCGCCGGAGGATACCCATCTGGATGCGGCGCGGGGTCGACCGACAGAGGGTTTGCCGTTGGACGGGGTGACCAATCCCAAGGGGGCTGCGGCGGATCCTGTGCCTCCCACGGAGATCAATCCGCCGACTTATGAAACGATTGAGTTTCCTCGACCCAACGTTGCGCCTGAGCAGCCAGCGGGTGTGGAGAATCGGGTATTGCCAGAGGTGCGTGGTGAAGCCGCAGCTGATGCCGTGGCGCAACCAGCCACCCCGACCGCTCCGCCGCCCCCGGCCACCCCGACCGTGCCGGTCACCTCTCCGACCTATCCGGTGAGTCCGACGAGCCCGACCAAGCCGACGAGTCCGACGACGCCGACGACGCCGACCCATACGTCTCCGACGACGCCGACGAGCCCAACGACACCGACCCATACGTCCCCGACGAGCCCGACGACGCCGACCCATACGAGCCCGACGTCCCCGACGTCCCCGACGTCCCCGACGTCCCCGACGTCCCCGACCTCGCCGACCTCGCCGACTTCGCCGACTTCGCCGACTTCGCCGACGCGCCCACCGTCCCCGCCTTCGCCGACCTCGCCGACGTCC
>JADGAB010000276.1 GCA_015232245.1 Magnetococcales bacterium
CAGACCATCGTAACCTTTGGCGAACACCATGGAGGAGATGCCCAGAAACGAAGCCGCCGACATGTAGTCGCCGGCGATGGCCAGACCGTTCTGGAAACCGGTGATGCCGCCGCCCGCGGCGTAGAAGTCCTTGGCGGACTTGGTGCGGGAGGCCGCCCAGTAGGTGATGCCCAGGGTCACTGCCACAAACGCGAAGAACATGATGATGGCGGTCATGTTCAAAGCGCTCTTGCTCTCCGGCTTGGCCGCTTCGGCAGCCCAGAGAAGCGAGGTCCAGGATCCGGCGATGAGCGCGGATGCGAGAGCCGTCAACTGTTTCATTTCGTCTCCTCCTTGATCTGACGGGTCAACTCATCAAATTCGCCGTTGGCCCGGCGGACATAGATTCCGGTCAGGATGAAAGCCGAGACGATAATGGTGACACCAATGGGAATTCCTATCGAGATCACGCTGCCAGCCGCGATCTTGGTTCCCAGGAATTTGGGCGCGAAAGCGACGATCATGATGAAGGAATAGTACAGAACCAGCATGGTGATGCTGAGTTTCCAGGCGAATTTGGAACGATTTTTGGACAATTCCTGATATTTGGGATTCTTTCGAATCCTATCGATCAGTTGGCTATCTACAGGATCATTGTTCATGGGCAGGCTCCTATAAAGCGGATGTTTGGCCGGGTCGTGGCTCCCCCCTCAACCCGCGTGCTGCTTGCGGCCCGCACGCCACTTGCATGGCCAAGTGGTGAACGTCCGGATGCCAGACAAGACATCCGGACGCAATATATCCGGGGGTTTCCCCCCGGGGTGTCAAGTCGGTTGCAACCGACAGTTCAGTGTCACGTGGGCTGACGCTCGTCGATGAGCTTCTGCACCACGCCGGGATCGGCCAGGGTGGTGGTGTCGCCCATGCTGTCGAGTTCGTTGGCGGCGATCTTGCGCAGAATGCGACGCATGATCTTGCCGGAACGGGTTTTCGGCAGGCCCGGGGCAAACTGCATGACATCGATGTGAGCGATGGGGCCGATCTCCTTGCGCACCAGGGCTCCCAACTCCTTGCGGAGCGCGTCGGAAGGCTCTTCGCCCACCATCAGGGTGACGAAGGCATAGATGCCCTGGCCCTTGATGTTGTGAGGATACCCCACCACCGCGGCTTCTGCCACCTTTTCGTGCAGCACGAGGGCGGATTCGATTTCGGCGGTGCCCAGGTTGTGTCCGGAAACGATGATGATGTCATCGACGCGACCGGTGATCCAGTGATAGCCATCCTCGTCGCGACGGCAGCCGTCGCCAGGGAAGTAGCGTCCCGGATAGGCGGCGAAGTAGGTGTTGAAGAAGCGCTGATGATCGCCGTAGACCGTGCGCATCATGCCCGGCCAGGGACGGGAGATGGTGAGGATGCCGGTGGTCGCCCCCTCCTGGAGCACACCCTTTTCGTCCACCACTTCGGGAACGATACCCAGGAAAGGCAGGGTGGCGGAACCCGGCTTGGTGGCGATGGCGCCCGGCAGCGGGGTGATCATGATGCCACCGGTTTCGGTCTGCCACCAGGTATCCACGATGGGGCAGCGGCCCTGACCCACGGTGTGGTAATACCACTCCCAGGCTTCCGGATTGATGGGCTCGCCCACCGAGCCGAGCAGACGCAGGGAAGAACGGCTGGTCGAATTGACAAAGCTGTCCCCCTGGGCCATGAGAGAACGGATGGCGGTGGGGGCGGTGTAGAAGATGTTCACCTGATGCTTGTCGATCACCTGCCAGAAGCGGGAGGCGTCCGGATAGGTGGGAATGCCTTCGAAGATCAGGGTGATGGCCCCGTTGGAGAGGGGACCGTACACGATGTAGCTGTGACCGGTGATCCAGCCCACATCCGCGGTACACCAGAACACCTCTCCGTCATGATAGTCGAAGATGTAGCGATGGGTGATGGAGGCATAGAGAATGTAACCGCCGGTGGTATGCAGCACACCCTTGGGCTTGCCGGTGGAGCCGGAGGTGTAGAGGATGAACAGAGGATCCTCCGCTTCCATGGGCTCAGCCGGGCAATCCGGGGAGGCGGCGGCAATGGCTTCGTGATACCAGACATCCCGGGCCGGGTCCATGGGCACCGCGCCGCCGGTCAGACGGACCGTGAAGACGGTATGCACGGAGGGGCAGGATTGCAGGGCGACATCCACATTGACCCGCAGAGGAACCTTCTTGGCGCCGCGCAAACCTTCGTCGGCGGTGATCACGGCACAGCTCTGGGCGTCCTGGATACGATCCTTGAGGGACTCCGGGGAGAACCCGCCGAAGACCACCGAATGGACCGCGCCGATACGGGTGCAGGCCAGCATGGCCGCCGCGGCTTCCGGGACCATCGGCATGTAGATGCAGACCCGATCCCCCTTCTTGATGCCCCGGGCCTTCATGGCGTTGGCAAGACGGCACACCTCTTCGTGCAGTTGACGATAGGTGAGTTTCTTGGAACTGTTCGGGTCATCCCCTTCCCAGATGATGGCGGTCTGATCGCCCCGGGTCGCGAGGTGACGGTCCAGACAATTGTAGGACACATTGAGCTGGGCGCCGTCGAACCAACGGATGTGGGCCTTGTTGAAATCGTAGTCAACAACCGTGTCCCACTTCTTGAACCAGTGGATGAACTTGTCCGCCTGCTCGGCCCAAAATCCTTCAGGATCCTGAACGGAACGGGCATACAGGGCATCGTATTGCTCCCGATTGATCAAAGCGTTGGATGCGAACTCCGGGTTGACCGGATAGATTTTGTCACTGCTCATACCTTGACTCCTTAGAAACGTTCCTTGCGCGGGTAGTGATTGTTGGAAGTTACATTGTCAGTTTACAATTCGACGGTCGATCATGGTGAAACTATCATGGTGCATTGCAACATGATCCCATCTTGTCCTTCCTTGGCCCTGCTGGACTTTCCCACATGTACCGCCATAATGCACCCACCTGAAACCAGCCAGGCGAGTATCCCTCCCTCACGGTGGGAATTAATACGGGAAGATTATAGCCTTGTCAAAGTCAATTCGTTTATCCTCCTTTCCCGAGCAAGAAAGTTGATTTTCCGCAAGTGCGAAAAGCTTGCGCATAAGTTCTATAAGAGAATGCCAATATTGGTATCTCTTAATGAAAGTCATCCAGGAATCTCAAGATATTTCAAGGCGTGACTGCTATCACACCGCAGGGAGGCAGGGGCTGTTTGGCCCCATCGGGACCGATGTTGACATACGTGACTTGTGTAGAGAAGAAGATGCGCGCCTCCCCCCGGGACGCCAAGGCATCAGAGACCTGCACCGTGTACTGAATGGAGGTGTTCCCCACCTGCGTGCATTCAACGGAGAAACGCAGGATGGTCCCAGGCTGAATCCTCTCTTGAAAGGAGAGTTTGTCCATGGCCACGGTAACGAATTGACAGGCGGGATAATCCAGACGTGCGGCGATATAGGCGGCCTCATCCACCCACTTGAGGAGTTCTCCTCCGTGCAGATGGCCGTAATGGTTCAGATGTTCCGGCAGAACCAAAGCATAGTTTTCCACGGACTCCCCCTTTCCACGGAATTGATCAGCAGTAAAAAATCCGCCTCCGGCATTATTTCCGGCAGGAACGGGCGCGCCACTTCTCACTGAGTCCGAGAAAATACCTGCCAGACAGACAGATCATGCCCAGCACCAGGAAAATCAAACTGCCCCCTGCGGAAGGGGTGGTTTCCAATACCGCCTCGGCGGGATTGTGCGGATTGAAATAGATCCGTACCGGTTTGCCCTCCGGGTAGCGTTGCACCAACCGCCGGGCAAAATCCCCCACCATGAAATATTGATCGCCCGCGCCAAACCCGATGCGACTGCCAAGGTAACTCTTGTTATCGAAGGAATAGGAATATTCAATCCAGGTCCGGTGGAACCAGCCGGCCCCATCCGGAGCGTGTCCATGGGAGGCCAGCAGGGCGGAACGGACGATCACCCCATCGGCCACCGGCCAGTTGCGGGTGACGTAAGATTGCTGCCAGGGTTGACACCCCAGCAGCAGCAGAAACACTCCCAGCGCCAGCAGCAGAAGGCGCATCCGGGAGCGGAGGCCAATCTCCCGGGAGGGTGGCGGAACGAGGGGAGCGCGATTTTGGAAGGAGTTGCCGGGAGACGTCTCCTGTTGATCCGCGTGGTCGTCGCCCACGCGGATCAGGGAACGCCAGTCAACCGGAGATGATCCACGAAATTCATGCGGAATCATGGCATGACTCCTTCTCAAAACGACACATTCCACCACCCACCCGGGATCCGTCAAATTCAGTTGCGCTCTTCCATGGCGGGGACATCGCGACGGGCATGTCCGGTGTAAAGCTGTCTGGGCCGACCGATCCCTTCCTCGG
>JADGAB010000277.1 GCA_015232245.1 Magnetococcales bacterium
GGAACGAATAGGTTCCGTTGGCCATGATCAGCAAAGCCTGCTGACCCGGGGCGAGCCACTCCCGCAGGTTCTGGAATTCCACCTCCCCCAGAAGATTTTTGCCAATGGCTTCCGGAGTCACCAGGGCGACGTGCAGATCGATGAAGAGTTCCCCCGGGGGCATGACCTTGACATAGGGCTCGCCGCTGGGAGCGCCGATTTTGGCAAAGGCTCCGTCCACCTCGCCGTGATTGAGGGAGAGACGACGCACCACCCCCTCGCCGCCGAGGCCGTTCCACTCCGTGGGCTTGAAGGGGGGATCCAGCAGGGTGGCCTTGACCGCCGGAGTCTCAGCTCCCTGACTCCCCCGGGCCACCTTGCGGGCCGTGCGCTGCATGCCGTCGTTGATGACGATGGCCGTGACCGTGGCGCCGCTGATGGCGTCAATGGCCTGCTTGCCGTTGTCCGGGCTCTCTTTCAGCAGGTTGCGGCCCACGTAGCGGGTCACGAAGTCGAAGAGTTTCTGTTCCGGGATGCCTACCAGAAGAATCGGTTCCGCGTGTTTCGTCACCTTGGCGCCAGTGATCACCCCGTCCGGATTCATGCCCACCAGAATCTCGATGGGCTTGCCTGAATAGCCGATGTCGCTGGTGAGAAAGACCTGGCCGGCGGGTTGATTGTTCTTGTAGGCCTTGGCCGCAGGCGGAACACCCTGCAATGGATCGAAGCGGTCGGCCTCCGGCATCACCTCCGCGGGCTGGGCCGGAACGTCGTAATCGCCGAACTCCCTGGCCATGCCGCTGCCGGCAGACAAACAGATCCACAACAGCCACAACAGCGCGACAATTCTGGCCTCCTTTCCCTGGTCCCTGTTCCAGGTCCGGGGTGAACATATCCTGCCCATTCTGGGGTGATCTCCGTATTTTTTTTGTGGGTTTATAGGAGTTTGGGAACAAAATGCTATTTTCCATTGTCGGATCAGAACGTGTCGCCGAGTCAAGGATTTTTGAGGGTGCATTTTTTTAATTTACACAGAAAATCGGATTGGTTAAATTTGCGCGATGCGGGTTTGGATGGGGATGTCATGGGGAGAATGACCGTTACCCGCGACTGGCGCGTTGATTGGGCAACATCTTGCATCTTGAAACCATGAGGAGGAAATAACAATGAACAAAGGTTTGCGTGTTCTGGCTTTGGCAACCCTGCTCGGTGGAGCGACCATGATGACTGCAGGGGATGCCTCTGCCTGGTGGGGCGGTCCGGGTTGGGGCGGTCCGGGTTGGGGCAATAACTGGAACGACTGGAACAACAACAACAACTGGAACAACAACTGGGGCAACAATTGGCTGGGCAATGGCAACGGCAATGGCCGCGCCTCCGGCAATTTCGGCTTCAACATGGGTGGTGATGTCGCCGGTTCCGGCAACGGCTACGGCAACAACAACTGGAACAACTGGAACGGTTGGAACAACGGCTGGAACAACGGCTGGAACAATGGCTGGCATCCCGGTTACGGCTACGGTCCGGGCTGGGGTGGCTATCCCGGCTACGGCTATGGTCCGGGTTGGGGCGCTCCGGCCTGGGGTTATGCTCCGGCGGCTCCGGCCCCGGAAGCCAAGGCTGCTGAAAAAGGCGAAAAGTAGTTCCGTTTTCGGGGGGAGGGGCGGCGCGTCGCCTCTCCCCTTGGAAAATTTGATATTTCCCTCTTTAAGGGCTGCCTCGTGCCATCATGCCGCGACCGCTTTCCATCATTCTCCCGGTCCACGACGAGGCGGCGGTCGTTCAAAGCCAGATCCGGCAACTGCGCGCCCGGTTTCCGGAAGCGGAAATTCTGGTGGTGGATGACGGCTCCCACGACGGCTCCGGGGATCTGGCCCGTCAGGCCGGGGCCCGGGTGGTGGCGCATCCCCGCAACCTGGGAAACGGCGCGGCCATCAAAAGCGGCGCCCGGCACGCCACAGGCGAAATCCTGGTTTTCATGGACGCGGACGGCCAGCACGCCGTCGATGACATTCCCCGACTCCTTGAAATGGTGACCAGCGGCTACGCCATGGCGGTGGGGGCCCGGGTCTCCCGTTCCCATGCCGGCTGGGCGCGTCGTATCGGCAATGGGGTGTTGAACGGTTTCGCCTCCTGGCTGACCGGGCAGCGGATTCCGGATCTCACCTCCGGTTTCCGGGCGGTGCGGGCAGCGCCGTTCCGGAGGTTTCTCTATCTGCTGCCCAACGGCTTTTCCTATCCCACCACCATTACCATGGCCTTCATGCGTTCCGGGCTGCCGGTGGGTTTCACCCCGATCGTTGCGGGGCAGAGGGTGGGCAAAAGCAAGATCCGATTGATCAGCGACGGAACAAAATTTTTGTTGATCATCATGAAGATCACGCAGCTTTTCTCCCCGATGCGGGTGTTTCTGCCGGTGAGTCTGCTTTTTTTTGCGCTGGGGGTCGGGCGTTATATTCATGTCTACGCCCTGACCGGACGTCTGACCAATATGCCGGTCTTGTTGTTCATCGCCTCACTGTTGACCTTTCTGGTGGGTCTGCTCTCCGAGCAGGTCGCCACCCTCTACTACGCCACCTCCGCCCATGCCGAAGAACAGGATGCCCGCGCCCAGCAGAGCGGCCAGCAGATCGGTTCCGGTCTGGATGAGCCGTGAGGTCAAAGCGAACAGGGCCGCTTCCGCCGGTGGCAGATAGGGGGTGAGGGTCATCAGCAGAATCCCCTCCCGGGCCCCGATGCCCGCCGGTGCGAACACGGCGAGAAATCCCCCCACATTGGCCAGACAGGTGGCCCCGATGATCCCGGCGATGCGGGCCGGTTCCAGGGTGGCGATGCCTGGCGCGGCCAGCGTCGCGCCGCCGATGTAGGCCAGATTGCCCAGGGTCAGCAGGGTAAAGAGCCACAGATTCTCCCCCCAGGTGAGACCAACGGCAAAAGGCTCTTTTTTCAGGTATTGCATGAGCCGGTTTATGATCTGGCGGTAGACCCCCGGATGGAGCAGCAGCGCGCCTCCCAGGGTGATCAGCCAGCCATGGGGCAGGATCCCGCCCAGCATCACCCCGAGCCAGGCGCCGCTGGCCACCCCCAGGGAGAGCATCAGCAGGGCCGCGCCGGTCATGGTGGCGACGGGCACGCCAAAGGATCGGGCCAGAAGGGTTTGACCAATCACCGCCATGGCTTTGCCGGGGAGGTATTTGCCCAGGGGGGGCAGGGTGGTGAGCACCAGGGCCTGGGATGGGGTGACGGAGTGCTGCCAGCGTTGCAGCAATCTGCGGCAGACGATGCTGCCGATGATGAAATTGACACTCATCAAGAGCATTCCCGCTGCGGTGGCCAGGGGATCGACCGGGATGACCCGCCAGTCGATGGCCTGCAGGTTTGTCTGGAGCGCCTGACCGCACCACATCAGGCAGATGACCAGCAGTGTCAGACGTACCAGCCTCATGCCGGTTTGACTCCCGTGGCCACGTAGCCGTCGCCGATATCCTTGTCAAAAAAAGGTCTTTGGAGTCGGGCGCAGGCGCGCAGGAGGAAATCCGGGAGGGGTTGGTTCTTGTTGGGCAGAAAGCGGTCGCAGCGTCGGGTGAGGCCGCTTTTTATGCTGCGTTCCTCCTGGGAGTGGGCTGTCCGGGAGGGAAAGAGCAGGGGATTGAAGAGTCTCAAGAGATTGGTCAGGGGAAAGCCGTAGTTGACGATCTGCACCGTGTGAATATTGTTGGATGTCAGCAGTGCGTGGAGTTGGGCTTTTTCGTAGCGGCGCACATGGCCGTTGTAGTGGTCTTCCCGGTCGAATTTGCGCTGGTGGGCCGGCACTGAAAGCAGAATCCGACCGCCGGGGCGCAGATGGCCCAGCCACTGGTTGAGGGTTTCCGCGTCATTGGGGATGTGTTCCAGCACTTCGAAGGCCAACAGATAGTCGAAGCTGGCTTCGGGTACGGTCTGGAGATCTTCCACCACCTGGAGGGGATGTGTGGAGGGGGGGAAGCGGTTTTTCAGGTGTTGGCGGTTGTCTGCGCCCAGGTCGTAGCAGACGCCGGAGAACCCCTGGGCCAGCAGGCAGGCGGTGAAGTCGCCCCGGCCCGCGCCCATCTCCAGAAAGCGGCCCGGGGGCCACTCCCGCAACAGGGAGGCGACACACTGCCAGCGCAAAAAGGCCCGGGGTGTGGTAAGATGGCAGGATGCGGTCATGGGTCCAGTGTACTCCAGGGGAGGCGGAATTGTCATCTTTGGAATTGGATCGGGGGAAAACCGTCTTTAATGTCGGGAGGCGTGGTCATATGCAGGGGTCCAGGGGATTATCCCCCTGGTGGGATCCAAGGGCGAAGCCCTTGGTGGGGTCCAGGGGCGAAGCCCTTGGGACGTTACAACATAA
>JADGAB010000278.1 GCA_015232245.1 Magnetococcales bacterium
TGGGACGATTCTCGCAAGTTGGTTCCATCACGGCCTCATGAAGACGCTTTTGTAGGAGGTTTGGCCTCCCTGGGGGGAGATGGAGGTCAAGGTGAAGTCAATCGGGTGGCGACCGGGCTGAACCTGGGTCCGATCCTGTCTGACATAGGCCGAGAAGGTGGTCACGGATCCCGGCTCCACGGTGAGCAGAGGATGGCCGGCGGCGTCCTGGGCAGTGACCGCCCCCACGGTCAGGTGAATGCCCGGCAGACCCGCGACCCCCAGGGCATAGGTCTGTCCTGTGGTGGTCATGTTGAGCACCCGTACCGTGAAGTTGTTCTGAATGCCGCCATCCGATTGCAGGATATACAAGGGCTGGCGATGACCGATCACGGTGAACTCCACCGGCACATGGTTGGAGAGATAATACACGATACCACCAAGAAAGATCGACAACAACGCCGTATACACCAGGATCCGCCCCCGGAGCCAATGGGTCTTGCCCTCGCCCCGCATCTCCCGCAGGGAGGTGTAACGGATCAGCCGACCGGTCATGTTGACCTTGGCGGCCACGCTGTCGCAGGCATCGATGCAGGCGCCGCAGGTGATGCACTCGTACTGCTGGCCGTTGCGGATGTCGATGCCGGTGGGGCAGACGGTCACGCAGGAGTTGCAATCGATGCAGGAGCCCACCCCGCCGCCCATTTCGGTGCGCTTGCGCCGGTTGGACTCCCGGGGTTCTCCCAATTCCGGATGATAGGCGACGATCATGGTATCTTCATCGAACATCACCCCCTGGAACCGGGCATAGGGGCACATGTAGATGCAGACCTGCTCCCGGGCGAAACCGGCCATGACGTAGGTCGTTGCCATGAGAAAAAACAGGGTGAACCAGGCGGGAAACGGCGCGGTCCCTGCCAAAAACTCCCCCATGATGGTGCGGGAATCGGCAAAATAAATTACAAATGTCATCCCTGTCCAGAAACTGATCAACAACCAGCTCAAGTGCTTGCCGATCTTGATCCGCCCCTTTTTCGCACTGAGTGGGGAGTTGTCCAGTTTCAGACGGGCGTTGCGGTTGCCTTCGAAAAGTTTTTCGACCAGCAAAAACCAGTCGGTCCAAACGGTCTGCATGCACATGTAACCGCAAAAAACCCGTCCGGCCAGGGCAGTCATGAAAAAGAGTCCAATGGCCGCCGCGATCAGCAGAAAAGCCAACAGGAAAATATCCTGGGGCCAGATCACCAGATCGAAGAGATAGAATTTCCGGTGGGGGAGATCAAACAGCACCGCCTGATCCGGCATGCCCTCGGGTCGCTGCCAGCGCACCCAGGGGAGGGCAAAGAAAATGGCCAACTCCAGGGCGTAGACCAGCAACCTCAGGTTGCGGAAGAAGCCTTCCTGATACCTGGGATAGATTTTTTTCCAATCCGCGTACAGAGAAATCGTTTCCGTGACCATGAGATTTCCTTACAAAAAATTGCTATTTGTCAAATTTTTCATTGCACACCGATTCTGTGTATATATAATACTTCCCAGAGGATGTCTCGGGACCATGCGACCACCCGGGCAAAAAATTTTTTTTCGCTTTCCCAGTTACAGGAGGACAAAGTGGACCAGAACCTTGCACGAACGTATGACTATGAAGTGATCAAAAAGTTCACCATCGCCGCAGTGATCTATGCGGTGGTGGGATTCCTGGTGGGGGTGATCCTCGCCCTGGAATTGACCTTCCCGGACTTGAACGCGGACATCCCCTACATCACCTTTGGCCGCCTCCGTCCACTGCACACCTCGGCGGTGATTTTCGCCTTCGGGGGGTCGGTGCTGTTCGCCACCAGCTATTATGTGGTGCAACGCACCTGCAAGGCGCGGCTCTTTTCGGATTTCCTCTCCAACCTGACCTTCTGGGGCTGGAATCTGGTGGTGGTCCTGGTGGTGATCACCTATCCACTGGGCATCACCCAGGGCAAAGAGTACGCCGAACCCATCTGGCCCATCGATCTGCTGATCACCGTGGTCTGGGTGGCCTACTTCATCAACTATGTCGGCACCCTGGCCAAACGGAAAGAGCCCCACATCTATGTGGCCAACTGGTTCTATCTGTCCTTCATCATCACCGTGGCCATGCTGCACATCGTGAACAATCTGGCGGTTCCGGTGAGCCTGACCGACTCCTATCCGGTCTTTGCCGGGGTGCAGGACGCCATGATCCAGTGGTGGTACGGCCACAACGCCGTGGGTTTCTTCCTGACCGCCGCCTTTCTGGGTCTGATGTACTATTTCGTACCCAAGCAGGCGGAACGCCCGGTCTACTCCTACCGGCTCTCCATCGTCCACTTCTGGGCGTTGTGTTTCATGTACATCTGGGCCGGTCCCCATCATCTGCACTACACCGCCCTGCCCGACTGGGCCAGCACCCTGGGCGCCACCTTCTCCATCATGCTGCTGCTCCCCTCCTGGGGCGGCATGATCAACGGCATCATGACCCTTTCCGGAGCCTGGCACAAGCTGCGCACCGATCCGGTCCTGCGTTTCTTCATCGTCTCCCTCTCCTTCTACGGCATGTCCACCTTCGAAGGGCCGATGATGTCCATCAAGTCGGTCAACGCCCTCTCCCACTACACCGACTGGACCATCGGACATGTCCACTCCGGCGCTCTGGGCTGGGTGGCCATGGTCTCCTTCGGCGCCATCTACCACCTGGTGCCCCGCCTGTGGAACGTCAGTCTCTACTCGGTTCGCCTGGTCAACGTACACTTCTGGCTGGCCACCATCGGCGTGGTGATCTATATCGTCGCCATGTGGATCTCGGGGATCATGCAGGGGTTGATGTGGCGCGCCTATGACTCGTTTGGCAACCTGAGCTACTCCTTTGCCGAAACCGTGGCCGCCATGCATCCATATTATTTGATCCGCACCATCGGAGGCGTTGTCTTCCTGGTTGGTGCTCTGGTGATGGTCTTCAACGTGTGGATGACCATTCGCGGCGGCGCCCAACAACCTTCGGCCAAGGCCGCTTGAGACTCAGGAGAATTGCGATGCAACACAGCACCATCGAAAAAAGTATTCCCCTGATGGCCATCCTGACCCTGATCATGGTCTCCATCGGCGGAATCGTGGAAATCGTTCCACTGTTCTACATCAAAAGCACCATCGAGAAAGTCGAGGGGATGCGTCCCTACACCCCGCTGGAACTCAAAGGGCGGGACATCTACATCCGGGAAGGGTGCTACAACTGCCACTCCCAGATGATCCGTCCCTTCCGGGACGAGACCGAGCGCTATGGACACTACTCCCTGGCGGCGGAGAGCATGTATGACCATCCGTTCCAGTGGGGCTCCAAGCGGACCGGTCCGGATCTGGCGCGCATCGGCGGCAAATATTCCAACGAATGGCACAAGGCCCACATGTTCAGACCCCGGGACGTGGTGCCGGAATCGGTCATGCCCGGCTATCCCTGGCTGCAAAAGAATGAACTGAAGGCCGATGACATCGAGAAACGGATGCAGGTTCTGTCCATGGTGGGGGTGCCCTATACCGCCGAACAGATCGCCAACGCCAAACAGGATCTGGCCGCCCAGGCTTCCGCCACCGCGGACAGCTCCGGTCTGACCAAGCGCTACGGCAAGAAGGTGCCCAAGGGCGAATTCGACGGTCAGGCGGATCGGATCACCGAACTGGATGCCCTGGTTGCCTATCTGCAGATGCTGGGCACGCTGGTGGATTTTTCCGGTCAACAGTCCAAGGCCCGCTGAATCAGGACATCTAAGGAGACATCGACATGGCGGACAATCACGACGTGGAAACCACTGGCCACCAATGGGATGACGAAGAAGGCTTCCCATTGAAGGAGTACAACAACCCCCTGCCGAAATGGTGGCTTTACAGCTTTTACGCCACGATTCTCTGGGCCCTGGGTTACTGGGTGCTCTACCCGACCTGGCCTCTGGCGGACGGCTTCACCAAAGGCGTGCTGGGCTGGTCCATGCACGGCGAGTATCAAAAGGAAATGGACGAGGCCAAGGCCAAACAGAAGGTGTTCAACGATCAGATGGAGAAGTTGCCCTTGAAGGAGATCGTCAAGAACAATCAACTGTTGCAATATGCGATCTCCGGCGGCAAGGCGCTGTTCGGCGACAACTGCGCGCCGTGTCACGGCAGCGGCGGCGTTGGGGTCAAGGCGGGGGGATTCCCCACCCTGGCCGATGACGACTGGCTGTTCGGCGGGGATCTGGAGACCATTCACGAAACCATCTCCAACGGTCGCACAGGCATGATGCCGGCCCATTTGAACAGCGCGGGGGGCAACTTCACCCCGGCCCAGGTGGCTGACCTGACAGCCTAT
>JADGAB010000279.1 GCA_015232245.1 Magnetococcales bacterium
CAGTACGGTGCCGGAGGGATGGGGGATCTCCACGACATCTTCGGAGACCAGCAGGTTGACGCTCACCTTGCCTCGATTGTGAAGGGTGTCCCAGAAGATTTTTTTCAAATGGTCCGGATTGGCGATGCCGGTGATCTGACCATGGTCCTCGACCCCGAGCAGAATCATCCCGCCCTGGGAGTTGGCCATGGCGCTGTAGCTCTCCCAGAGGGCTTTGGGCAGACCGCCCCGGGCGGATTTGAGTTCCAGATCATCCCCCTCGCGCCAGCGGGGCAGGGCCTGGTCCAGCCAGGGATCGAAGGATGCGGGAGGATGGATTCTGGCCATATCAATTGGGACCCGATGGCAGGTTGGGTGCGCCGATCCGTGGCGGACATGGGCGGATCGGACAGCAAGGCGGTTTCCATTTTTCGTATAACGGGTTAATCTGTCCATTCGTGACTTTTTGTCAAGGAGGAATGCATGGTTCGTGGCGTCTCTTCCCCCGGTCATCCGGACCGGCGGGAACCATTATTCGAACTGGTTGCCGATTTCCCCCCCCGGGGGGATCAGCCGGAGGCGATCCGGGAGCTGGTGGCCGGTTTGCGCGCCGGAAAACAGAATCAGACCCTGTTGGGGGTCACCGGCTCGGGCAAGACCTTCACCATGGCCAACGTGATCCGGGAAATGGGACGACCGGCGCTGATTCTGGCCCACAACAAGACCCTGGCCGGACAGCTCTACGGCGAAATGAGGGCGTTTTTCCCCAACAACGCCGTGGAGTTCTTCGTCTCCTATTACGACTATTACCAGCCGGAAGCCTATGTGCCCCGGACCGATACCTTCATCGAGAAGGATTCCGCCATCAACGATCGCATCGACCGGTTGCGGCATGGCGCCACCCGGGCGATGCTCTCCCGGCGGGATGTGATCATCGTGGCTTCGGTCTCCTGCATCTATGGCATAGGCTCTCCGGACGCCTATCAGGAGATGTCCCTGGAGGTGGTGGTGGGACAGGAGATCGAACAGCGCACGCTGCTGCGCAAACTGGTGGAGATGCAATACCAGCGCAACGATATCGAATTCGCCCGAGGCGCCTTCCGGGTGCGGGGGGATACGCTGGAGATTTTCCCCCCCCACGAAGAGGATCGCGCGTTGCGTCTGGAGTTCTTCGGCGATCTTCTGGAACGGATCCGCTACGTGGACGCCCTCACCGGCAATACCCTGCGGGAGATGGAACGGTTCGCCATCTTTCCCGCCAGCCATTATGTCACCCGGCGGGAGGTGGTGCTGCGGGCCATGGAGGAGATCAAACGGGATCTGGCGCTGCAACTGAAAAGCTTCCGGGAACAGGATAAGCTCCTGGAGGCCCAACGCCTGGAAACCCGGACGCAACACGATCTGGAGATGATGCGCGAGGTGGGTTTCTGCACCGGCATCGAGAACTACAGCCGCTATCTGACCGGACGGGCTCCCGGGGAACCCCCTCCCACCCTGCTGGAATATCTGCCGGAAGATGCGCTCCTGTTCGTGGATGAAAGCCATGTGACGCTTCCCCAGGTGCGGGGCATGTCCCGGGGAGACCGGAGCCGCAAGGAGACCCTGGTGGAGTACGGTTTCCGGCTGCCCGCCGCCCTCGACAACCGTCCGCTCACCTTCGAGGAGTTCGAAGGCCTGCGCCCCCGGACCATTCACGTCTCCGCCACGCCAGGAGAGTTTGAGCTTCAGTTGTGTGGCAACCAGGTGGTGGAGCAGATCAATCGTCCCACCGGACTGTTGGAACCGGCCTGCGCGGTGATTCCCGCCTTGGGACAGGTGGATCATCTGTTGGCCGAGATCCAGAGCGTCATTGTTCGGGGACAGCGGGTGCTGGTCACCACCCTGACCAAACGCATGGCCGAAGACCTCACCGGGTATCTGGAGGGGTTGGCCATCCGGGTGCGTTATCTCCATTCGGATATCGACACCCTGGAACGGCTGGAGATCCTGCGCGATCTGCGTCTGGGGGTGTTCGATGTGCTGGTGGGGATCAACCTGCTCCGGGAGGGGCTGGACATTCCGGAAACCGCGCTGGTGGCCATACTGGATGCGGACAAGGAGGGATTCTTGCGTTCCGAGACCTCGCTGATTCAGACCATTGGCCGGGCGGCCCGCAATCTGGACGGACGGGTCATTCTTTACGGCGATCGGATCACCGGTTCCATGGAGGCGGCTTTGCGGGAGACCCGGCGACGTCGCACCTTGCAGGAGGCGTACAATCATGCGCATGGTATTATCCCGGCCTCCGTGAAAAAGGGGGTAATGGAAACCCCTGGCGACGCCTTTGCACCACGTGCCATTGCTCCGGCACCGCGAACCGGGGTGGCGGAAGGGGCCACCGGCTATTCGGTCGGGAGTGCCGGCAAGGATCCGGCCCGGGAAATCAAACAGTTGGAAAAGAAAATGAAAGAAGCCGCCGCCAATCTGGATTTCGAACTGGCGGCCATGTACCGGGATCGCCTGATCGCCCTGGAACAGGAGCTGTTTTTGCCGGGTCTCTCCCTGGCGGACGATCCGAGTCTGCCACGAAAACGAAAGCCATGAGGAGAAAACGTTTTCGCAGGCGATGTTTTTGTCTATACTGACCGGATGGCGGAAGAAGCAAAAACGGGTGGCCTGTTGCCTGGGCCGTGCATGATAACGGGCTGTTGGTTGGGATCGATGGCAAGGAGGGTGCCTCATGGGCGTGGAGCCGGACAAGATTGTCGTGCAAATCGATGAGGATCTGGCCGAAATTGCTCCGGGATATCTGGAGAATCGGCGCAACGATCTGAAACATCTGCCTCTGGCCCTGGCCGAGGGGGATTTTTACAACTTGCGCATTCTGGGTCATCGTATGAAGGGCTCTGGCGCGGGCTATGGATTCGACGGCATCTCCGAGATTGGTCGGGCCATCGAGGAGGCGGCCAAGCAGGAGAATCGGCAAGGCGTGGAACAGGGTATTGCCGATCTGGCCGCGTATCTGGACCGTCTGGAAGTGATTTATGCGTAATTTGCCGCAACGCGACCCCTGCGGGCAATCTTGGGATGGAGGATGAGATGCCGATACCGGATCATGTCCTGGTGGTTGATGACGACCCCGATATCCGTACCCTGGTGGGCAGACTGCTCGAAAAAAACGGCTTTCGCGTCAGCAAGGTGGCGGATGGCAAAGGATTGCAACAGTTGCTCGAAAAGAGTCAGCCGGATCTGATCGTGCTCGATCTGATGCTGCCCGATGAGGATGGTCTGGTGCTGTGTCGCAATCTGCGTTCCCGATCCAACGTGCCGGTGATCATTCTGAGCGCCCGGGGCGAGGATATGGATCGGATCATCGGTCTGGAAATGGGCGCGGACGACTATCTGGGCAAGCCGTTTCATCCCAGGGAGTTGCTGGCCCGGGTCAAAAGCGTGTTGCGTCGCGCCCGTTCCCTGCCCGGCGACGTCCAGGAACAGGACGCCAATGCCACCTACCGGTTTGCCGGCTGGATGCTGGATGTGCCAACCCGACAGCTTTACTCCCCAAAATCAAAAAAGATCTTTTTGAGCGGCGGCGAATTCGCCTTGTTGCGGGTCTTTCTGAATCATCCCAATCGGGTGTTGAGCCGGGATCAGTTGCTGGATTTCTCTCATGGCCGGGAGATCGAACCTTTTGATCGCACCATTGACATGCAAGTCAGCCGTTTGCGGCGCCGACTCGGCGATGACCCAAAAAAACCTTCACTGATCAAGACGGTACGCAGTTCGGGTTACGTCCTGGCAGTGCGGGTGGATCGGGGAGGAGAGAGCCATGGCTCGGATGATTCAGGTCCTGGTGATTGACCGGGAACGCCTGGAACGGGTGTTGTTGCGTGGCATCCTGGAAAATGTGGGGCTGCAGGTCCTGGATGCTCCGGGAGATCGAATGGGATTGCAGGTTCTGCGGGCCGCCCCCTGCGATCTGGTGATCACCGATCAGTGGAGCACGAATCTGCGGGATGCGACGGATCTGTCGGAGATGCTGGGTGAGTTTCCCCATACTCGGATCATCGCCCTGGCCAGTGGCGGCACTCCCCGCAATTTGTCGTCAGCCATGGAATCCGCCTTGCGTCAGGATCGGATGCGCATTCTGGTCAAGCCGGTGTTCCAACTGAAACTCCTTGAAACCATTCAGGAACTCTTTACCGATTGGCGTCCGGAGGAGAGCGCCTGGGATCCCCGGGGGCTTTGATGTGGATTTTTTGCCTCATTTTTGACGGGGGTCCAGGGGGATTATCCCCCTGGTGGGGTCCAGGGGCGAAGCCCTTGGGACTTTAAGCTTTTCAGGGAATTGCGCAGCAATTCCCGGGT
>JADGAB010000027.1 GCA_015232245.1 Magnetococcales bacterium
AAGGGCTTCGCCCCTGGACCCCACCAAGGGCTTCGCCCCTGGACCCCACCAGGGGGATAATCCCCCTGGACCCCTGTCAGTAAAAACGCGCCCGGGGAATCACTGGGACTTCTTCGAGGCAAACAGTTCGTTCAGTTTTTGCTGATTGGACTCGATGAGAACCTTTTCCGCCGGAGGCAGAAGCGAGGTCGGAGCCATCGGGGCAGCGTTCAGGTTTTCGGTAAACGCTTTTTCCGAATTCTGCAACTGCTCCAACAGGCTCTTTTTCTGAGCTGCCGGCACGGCGGGATTGTTGTTGATCACCTGCTTTTGATTCTCGAACCACTTTTTATGCATCTTGCGCATCTCATCCCGCACCGCTTCCGGATCCTGGGGCTGAGACGGCGCATTTTTGACCTGTTGCTGCATGGAGAGTCTGGTTTGCTGCAACTGGGCCAACGCCTGCTGACGCTGCATGGGATGCATGTAGGGATTGGCGCGAATGGACTGCTCCTGGGAGGCGATCCACTGGGCCTGGGCGGCCTGGGCATCCATGGGAGGCGCGGCCTTGCTGGTGGAGATGCCCCGGTTCATCTGTTCGAGAATGCGCTGCTTCTCATGGGGAGGAATGTAGGGGTTGGCCCGGATCTGCTCCTGCTGAGCCTTGAGCTGCTCCTTCATCCGCTGGTTGGCGGCCTCCATATCCTGCTGCATCTTCTGCCGATCCTTGGCAATCCGGGCCTCATGCTCTTTCTGCTCCCGGTCCATGCGGGCCTGGGCGTCAGCCTGGCTCTTTTCCGAGGCGACCATGGACAGACCGGTGTTGACATGATTGAGCAGATAGAAGAACCGTTCCGGCTCCCACCCTTTTTCCTTCAAAAGGGCGGTGAATCCCTTGTCGAAACGCATGCCCGACAACACCCAGGGATTGCGGACCGGATCGGAGAGGTTGTTCTGCTTGCCCACCCACTGGGTGAATCCGGGATAGTCGGCCAGAAATTTATCGAGTTCCGTCTTGTTGAAAGGGGTCTGTTCCCGGTTTTCCCCGGCCTGGACCGTGCCTGTCGAAAAGAGGAGCAGCACCCCCAGCGCTCCCGCGACGAGTTGTTTTTTCATCGATGGTTCCTTTGGATCAGGTGTGGACGAGTTTAAGACAATTCAGACGCATCCGACCATTGTGACGGATTTTTGCGGCATTGGCAATTGTCGAAAGTCACACCGAAACCATTCCGAGAGGTCAACTTCTGGAAAAAGCGAGATGCAGGGGACTTTCTCCCCCAGGAATTTCATCAGGGAGAAAGCGGACAACGGGAAACAGCGGCTCTGCAACGGGTGTCAAAAGAACAGCATGCGCAGGCCATCGATGAGGGCCAGGCCAGCCAAAGCCCACAGGGAGAACAGGGCGACGACGAGAGCCTTTTCCATCCAGTAGATGAATCGATTGACGCCGGAGGTGGCTTGTTCCCCGGAGGGGGTGGCGGTACGCGCCTTGACCGGCAGCACCGGCAAAGCGGGAATGAAGGCCGAAGCCCGGATGTTTTTGAAGATGGTCCAGTGTTCCGGAGCGATGAGGTTGCCATGGGGCAATGCGAGTCTCATGATGGTCTCCTTTTTGAATTTTTTCACGTGTCGTTATCATTGCGGTGCATCATAATGCATTCCGCAGTGCAAAATCAACAAAAAAATCTCTCAAGTATAATTTTGTCACGCAAAAATTTTCTTATCGGCTGATACGCCCTTCCTCCGCACTCTGTTGAGGTGTCCCATGCCCGCTTCCTCTCCGGATCCTCACGCCTCCACGTGGCGCACCCTGGCCATGCCTCTTTTGACGCTTCTGTTGACCGGGATCTGCTTTGTCATCGATCTGATACTGCCCCTGGGCTCGGCGGACGGGGTGCTCTTCATAATCGTGGTGATGACAGGCTGGTGGATGCCCGGAAATGTCCGGACCGTCTTCACCCTGGCCTTGTTCGCCTCGGCGCTGGTAATCGCGGGCTATTTCTTCTCCCCTCCTGGCGAACCCCCGATGTGGGTGGTCGTACTCAATCGGATCTACGCCCTGTTGGCCATCTGGAGCGTGGCGGTGATCCTGTGGATCGCGCGACGCACCACCTCCTCCCTGGAACGCCAGACCCTGGAGCTGAAAAAACTCTCCGTGGCCGTGGAACAGAGTCCCTCCGCCGTGCTCATCACCGATGCGGAAGGGACCATCGAATTCGTCAACGCCCGCTTCACCGAATTGACCGGCCACTCCCGGGAGGAGTTGATCGGCCAAAGCGATGGCCTGAAAATGTTCGATCTGGACGAGGCCCAAGACCATATCCGCCGCACGCCGGGCGCCATCCCGGCCACTCCCTGGCGTTCGGAACGGGTCAACCACTCCAAAACAGGCCGGATCTTCTGGTCGTCGGTGGTGGTGGGCGGGGTGTACGACAAAAACGGCATCATCAGCCACTGGATCGTTGTGCTGGAAGAGATCACCCGACAACGGCAGAGCCAGATCCAACTGCGCAGCAATGAACGCCGCTATCGAGCCCTGTTCGATACCATGACCAGCGGGGTCGCGATCTACGAACCCTTGAACGATGGCGAGGATTTCATCCTCAAGGAGATCAATCAGGCCGGCAGACGCATCAGCAACGCCGATCCGGCCCGGGTCATCGGACGGCGTGTCACCAAGGCTTTTCCAGCCATCCGGGAGTTCGGACTGTTCGGGGTGTTCCAGCAGGTGCATCGCACCGGGGAGCCGGCCTATCTGCCGATACGCTATTATCAGGACGAAAACCATCGGGGCTGGCTGGAAAATCATGTCTACCGGCTGGATTCCGGGGAGATCGTGGCCATCTACGACGATCTGACGGAACAGCGCCTGGCCGAGGAGCAGGCCCGACTGGCCCAGGCATCTCTGGACAATACCAGCGACATGGTGTTCTGGATCCATCCGGACGGCCACTTCCTGCGGGTCAACCAGTCGGTGTGCGACCGGCTGGGCTACTCCCGGGACGAACTGATGACCATGACCGCCTCGGACCTCAATCCGGACCATCCGCCCCATCTCTGGCCGCAACACTGGCGCGAACTGCAACTGCGGGGCACTCTGGTCTTCGAGGCCGAGATCCGGTGCAAATCCGGCGACCGGCTCCTGGTGGAGGTCAGCGCCAACCACATGGAGTTCGAGGATCGGGAGTACAACATGGCCATCGTGCGGGACATCAGCGCCCGCGCCCAGGCCGAGGAGACCCTGCGCCAGTCGGAGATCCTGTTGCGGGATCTCTACGAAAACGCCCCCGTGGCCTTTCTTTCCGTCGACGCCAACAACGGACAGATCCTGAGAGGCAATCAGGCCGCCGCCCGGATGTTCGGCGGCGCGTTCAACCTGCCGGAAAAGGTGAACTTCGCGGAACTGGCGGCTGATCCCGCCGTGGTGTTTCTGCTGGCCGGTCCCGAAGTGCGGGATCGGGAGGTATGTCTGAAAGCCCGGGATGGCACGATCCTCTGGGCCAGTCTGTCGGTTTCCCCCAGGTTCGACACCCTTGGCAACCTCAGCGAACATCGGCTGATTCTGGTGGATCAGACCGAACGCCACCGGGTCAAGGAGTCCTTGCGCCAGTATGCCGCCATCGTGGCCGCATCCCAGGATCACATGTCCTTTATCGGACACGATTTTGTTTATCGCGCGGTCAATCAGGCCTATCTGACCTGTCACGGTCTCCAACGGGAGGAGATCGTCGGCCATACCGTATCCGCGCTGCTGGGAGCCGAAACCTTTGCCCGGATCCGGGGCAATCTGGACCGCTGCCTTGCCGGAGAGACCGTCAACTATCAGGCATGGTTCGAGTTCCCCGTCACCGGACGACGCTGGATGGATGTCTCCTATTTTCCCTACGTGCGCCGGGATGGGGTGGTGGAAGGGATCGTGGTGGCAGCCCGGGACAGCACGGACCGGAAGCAGATGCTCGATGAACTGCGCGCCAGCGAGGAGCAGGCCCGTCTGGCCAATCAGGCCAAGGGGGCGTTTCTGGCCAACATGAGCCACGAGATCCGCACCCCCATGAACGCCATCATCGGCATGAGCCATCTGGCCTTGCTGACCGAACTGACCGCCAGCCAGAGGGGTTATCTGGAAAAAATCCAGAGAGCGGCGGACAGCTTGTTGCGGATCATCAACGACATACTGGACTTCTCCAGGATCGACGCCGGTCGACTGGAACTGGAACACCTGCCCTTTGATCTCTGTCAGGTGCTGGAACGGGTCATGGACGGACTGCTGGCCAAGGCGCGCATGAAAAACAGGCTCGAGGTGGTGATCGATATTCCGCTGGAGACTCCCCGGGAGTTGATCGGAGACGGGGTGCGGCTGGGTCAGGTGCTGACCAATCTTTGCGACAACGCCATCAAGTTCACCGACGCAGGCGAAATCGTCCTCGCAGTGATGCCCCGCAAAATCGATGCCTCCTGGGTGGAACTGGAGATCAGCGTCCGGGATACCGGCATCGGCTTCGATCCGGTCCAGGTGGAGCGGCTGCTGCAGCCGTTCCAGCAGGCGGACACCTCCACCACCCGCCGTTACGGCGGCACAGGACTGGGACTCTCCATCTGCCGCACCCTGGTGGAGATGATGGGCGGCGCCCTGACCATCGACAGCGCACCCGGCCAGGGGAGCCGTTTCTCCTTTGTGGTGCGTTTCGGCCAGGGTCAGCCGACACGGCGGGCGCGCTTCGGCATGCCCAGGGATCTGCAGGGCAGACGGGTACTGGTGGTGGATGACAACAGCCTCTCCCGGGAGATCCTGACCGGTCTGCTGACCTCCCTGGGACTGGTCAATCAGGCGGTGGATTCCGGGGCCGGGGCCATCGAGGCGTTGCGGGAGGCGGTCCGGGCGGGCGCGCCCGTCGATCTGGTACTTTTGGATTGGGCCATGCCCGGCATGGACGGGGTGGAGACGGCCCGGCGCATCCAGAATGATCCGGAGATCCCCGCAACCCCGGCGATCATCATGGTTTCGGCCTTCGAGCGGGAGATGGTCATGCGGGCCGCCGCCGCGGTGAGGATCCGCAGTTACGTCCACAAGCCGGTGACTCCCTCCACTCTGTTCAACGCCATCATGGAACGGTTCGGCCATGCCGCGACTCTGACAACCGCCCGCAAACGCCAGAGCGATCCCGCACGCGTGGAAGCTCTGCGGGGCGTCAAGGTGCTGGTGACAGATGACCTGGAAGACAACATCCAGTTGGTGCGGGAGCTGCTGGAACGCCGGGGCATGGTGGTGGCCGAGGCCCGCCATGGCCGGCAGGCCGTGGAGATGGTGTTGAGCGCTCCGGCAGGCACCTTCGCCGCCGTGCTGATGGATGTGCAGATGCCGGTCATGGATGGTCTGGAGGCGGCCCGACTGCTGACCTCCCATGCCGACTGCCCGCCGATCATCGCCATGAGCGCCAGCGTCATGGCAACCGACGTCACGGCCTGTCTGGAGGCGGGCATGAGCGATCATCTGGCCAAACCCCTCGATGTGGGAACGCTGATGGCCAAAATGGTGCGGTGGTGTCTTGGGGAGAAGTCGGGTCCCATCGGGACCGGGGAACCCCGACCCATGGAATCCGTCCCCGCGGTTCACGGGGCCATCGATCTGGCCAGCGGTCTGGCCCGCTGCGAAGGGGATGAGGCGTTGCAAACTCGGCTGATCGGCAATTTCGTCCGGGAGTTTCGCGAGGAAGGGGCTGCTTTGGGGGCTCTGCTGGAGCAGGATGCCTTGGATTCATGCATGCGCCGGGTCCACAAAATGAAAGGCGCAGCGGCCAACATCGATGCCGGGGAGTTGGCCGGAGTGGCCGGGGCCATGGAGATCGCCACCCGTCAGGAACAAAAAGATGTAGCAAAACAATTGCTCACCCCTTTATGCGCCGCTTTGGCAAGGGTGATTCACGAAGCGGACACCCTGCTGGAGAGGCCAATTGAGACCTCTTGCCCAGAGCACGGTGAATGGAGCAATATAAAGAATCTATTGCATTTGGCGCAAGAATTAGGCAAACTAATGGACATTAAGGATATCCGGTGCGAGGCCCATTTCGGTCTGCTCCGGCAAGGTCTGGCCGGTTTTCCCGCCTTTGGCGGACTCCTGGCCCAACTGCACAACCATCTGGAACGGCTCGAAATCCACCAGGCGCGCAAAATCCTGGACGATCTGATTTTGCAGATGGAAGTTGAGTGACTCTAAGGAGCAACACCATGGACCCAACCAACCCGCAATCCACCGTGCTGGTGGTGGACGACTCCCCGGACAACATACGCCTGCTGGGCAACATCCTGTTGCGGGAGTACCGGGTTCTTTTCGCCACCAGTGGCCAGGAGGCCATGGACAGCGCTCTGGCCAACCAGCCGGACCTGATGCTTCTGGACGTGATGATGCCGGGCATCGACGGCTTCACGGTCTGCGCCTGGATGCGGGAGCAGCAGACCACCCGGGGCATTCCGGTCATTTTAGTCACCGCCATCAACGATACCGACGCCGAAACCCGGGGTTTCGAAGCCGGAGCCGTGGATTTTCTCACCAAGCCGGTCAATCCCGCAGCCGTGCGCGCCCGGGTGGCGGCCCATCTGGAACTGAAAAGACAGCGGGACGAACTGGCCCAGGCCAACACCCGCCTGCAAGAGGAGATCGAGCGGCGGCAGCGACTGGAAAGCAAATTGCGGGAGCAGGCGGAGTTCGACTCCCTGACCGGTCTGCCGAATCGCAAACTCTTCCACGACCGCCTGCAGCAGGCGGTGCTGATGGGGGAGCGCAAGCAGCGCCATTTCGCTTTGCTGTTCGTGGATCTGGACCGCTTCAAGTGGGTCAACGACACCCTGGGCCATGATGCCGGGGATACGCTGCTCATCGAGGCGGCCCGGCGCATGAAGGCGGTGGTGCGCAAATCCGATACCGTGGCCCGGCTGGGGGGTGATGAGTTCACGGTGATCCTGTCGGACATTCTGCACGAATCCATGGCCGAACTGGTGGCCCGGAAGATGCTCGAACAGCTCGCCACCCCGTTTCGTCTCAAGGGGCAGGAGGTGGCCATTTCCGGCAGCGTGGGCATCGGCATCTATCCCGCCGACGGCGCCACCTCCCATGAACTGGCCCGCAACGCCGATTCGGCCATGTATCTGGCCAAACAGTCGGGACGCAACGCCTTTCGCTTTTTCTCCGAAGAGATCGACCAGCAGGCCCATCGCCGCATGACCCTGGAAGGGGAGATGCGTCTGGCCTTTCAGAACGACGAATTCTTTCTCGACTATCAGCCGAAAGTCCGCCTGCAAACCGGTGACATGACCGGCATGGAAGCGCTGGTGCGCTGGGACCACCCCAGGGAGGGGATACTGTTTCCCAAGCAGTTCATTCCCTTGGCCGAAGGGACCGGTTTGATCAATCAGGTGGGGGCCTGGGTGTTGCGCACCGCCTGCAACGACGCGGCATTCTGGATCAAGGAGGGATTCGACGAACTGAAGCTGGCGGTCAACCTGTCGGCCCTGCAGTTCCGCGACGGGGACAAACTGGTGCGCATGGTGGAAGAGACCCTGAAGGAAACCGGTTTCCCCGCCAAAAACCTGGAGCTGGAAATCACCGAAAGCATGATGCTTGGCAATACGGATCAGGCCTCCGAAACCCTGCGGCAGTTGCGGGAACTGGGAATCTCCATTGCCATGGACGACTTCGGCACCGGGTTTTCTTCCCTGGCCCTGTTGAAACGGCTGCCCATCCAGGTGATCAAGATCGACCGCTCCTTTGTGCGGGATCTGACGCCGGACGGACGCAATTCCGCCTTCACCGCCGCGATCATCACCATGGCCAGGCAGTTGGGACTGGAGGTGGTGGTGGAAGGGGTGGAGAGTGATCTGCAGATGCGGATTCTCAGAGACCAGGGGGGGGACGAGGTGCAGGGATTTTTCTTCAGCCCGCCTTTGGGCAAGCACTCCTTTCTGGATCTCCTCCATGGCCGTCTCCCCCTGGGAGGGGAACACCCCCCCAAGGCGGCCAACGCATAGGGCCGTTAATGGCGCCGCTTCGCGGCTTGTTGGGCGCGCCCAGGGAATTGCTTGCAATTCCCTTCTTAAAAATCGCGCCAAAGGCAAAGTCCCAGGGGCTTTTCCCCTGGACCCCACCAGGGGGATAATCCCCCTGGACCCCTATCCGTAAAACAACCCATTGCACTTCACAGCCAGCGCACCGGCCAGGCCGAACAGGGCAGAACCCCGGCCCCCTCGACCCGCAACAGGGCGTCGAACTCCTTGAGTCCCAGGGGACGACTCAACAGATACCCCTGCACCTCCTCGCAACCGCTCTGGTGGAGATACTCCAACTGGGCCACGGTCTCCACCCCCTCGGCCACCACCCCCAGATCCAGACTCCGCGCCAGCGAGATGATCGCATCCACGATGGCCCGGTTCTCCCGCACATCCGGCAACTCCCGCACAAAACTCTGATCGATTTTCAGGGTGCTGATGGGAAAGCGCTTGAGATAATTCAAGGAGGAGTAGCCGGTGCCGAAGTCGTCGATGGCCAGGGAGAGCCCCAGATCCCGCAAACGCCGCATGATGGCGATGGCCTCGTCCACATTGCCCATGACGATGCTTTCGGTGATTTCCAGCTCCAGGCTCTCCGGGGGAAGATTATAATACTCCAGCACCCCTTTCACCTCCTCGGCGAGATTCTTCTGCTGGAACTGCCGACCGGAAAGGTTGACCGCGCACTTCAAGGTCTTGCCAATGGCCTCTGACCAGGCGGCGTTCTGCTGGCAGGCGGTGCGCAGAATCCAGGCCCCCATGGGCAGGATCAGACCGGTCTCCTCGGCCAAAGGAATGAACTGACCCGGATTGACCATGCCATGTTCCGGCTTGTTCCAGCGCACCAGGGCCTCCATGCCCTGAAGACAACCGGTTTTCAGACACACCTTGGGCTGGTGATAAAGCAGCAGTTCATCCCGGTCCAGGGCCTTGTGCAGATCATCCTCCATGGCGATGCGGTCGAAGGCCTGGGCATGCAGCTCCCGGGAGAAGAACCGGAAGGTGTTCCGTCCCGCGTCCTTGGCCTGATACATGGCCATGTCGGCGTTCTTGATGAGCATCTCCAGATCATCCGCGTCCTGGGGAAAAACCGCGATCCCCACGCTGGCCCCCACATGGACATCCTGCTCGTTGATCCGCACCGGCTCGCAGACCACCCCGATGATCTTCTGGGCCACACCCGAGGCCGCCTCGGGATGTTCCAGACCGCTTAGAATAACGGTGAACTCGTCCCCTCCCAGCCGGGCCACGGTATCCTGCCGGCGCACGCACCCCAACAGACGCTGACTGATCTCCCTGAGCAACTCATCCCCGGACGCATGGCCCAACGTGTCGTTGACCCACTTGAACCGGTCCAGATCGATGAACAGCAAACCCAACTGAACGTTGCGCCGCCGACAGGCCAGCAGCTCCTGGGAGAGGCGGTCCCGGAACAGAAGCCGGTTGGGCAAACCGGTCAGGGGATCGTAGAAGGCCAGACGTTCCAGTTTCTGTTCCGTCTCCTTGCGGCTGGTGATATCCACGAAGATCCCCACGAAATTCCGGATCTGACCCTCCGGCCCGCGAATGGCGTTGATGGAGAGCCATTTGGGAAACACCTCGCCGTTCTTGCGTCGGTCCCATACCTCCCCTTCCCAGCCGCCATGGAGATTCAGGGCGAGCCACATCTCCTGATAGAAGGCCGGATCATGCCGTCCGGATTTGGTGATGGCCGGGGTCTGACCCACGGTCTCCTCCCGGCTAAAGCCGGTGATCATCTGGAAGGCGGGATTGGCATCCAGGATGATCCCCCTGGCATCGGTGATGATGATCGCCTCGCCGGCGTTCTCGAACACCTTGCGGGCCAGCAGCAGCTCCTCTTCGGCGGCCTTGCGCCGGCTGATGTCGGTGAGAATCCCCAGAAAGAACCGACGCTCCTCCACACGCACTTCACTGACCGCCAGTTCCACGGGAAACACGGTGCCATCGCGGCGCAGGCCGCTCACCTCCCGCCAGGAACCGATCACCCGGGGCTGGCCGGTTTGCAGATAGTGGTCCACACAGGCGTCATGCTCCTCCCGGACCGGGGAGGGCATGATCAGACGGATGTTCTCCCCCCGCACCTCCTCGGCCCGATAGCCGAACATCCGTTCCGCGGCCTGATTGAACAGCATGATCCGCTTGTCCTCGCCCATGGTGATGATGGCGTTGGAGGCGGTCTCCACCATGGCGCGGATGATGGCCTCGCTGCGACCCAGGGAGAGGCGGCTCTCCTCCAGAGCGGTGGTCCTCTCCCGCACCTGCCGGGAGACCAGCAGGGTCCGACCGGTCAGGGAGAGCACCAGGTATTGCACCATCACGCCAAACAGCAAGCCGGCCACCAGCACCATCCAGGCGTGGATTCCCCCCATGAAACGGGCAAAGCCCCGGGCATTGAGGGCATAGCGGATCTCCCAGGCGCGATCGCCCACGATGACCTGCTGGGTCATGTCGTCCAGCCAGCGCCCCTCCTGGAGGATCTCCTCCCGGTCCTGACCCGGCTGTCTGGCCAGCCGGGCCAGTTCGGCTCCGGTGGCGTTGGAGTAGAGCTGCGACTCCCCGGAACCTTCCGGGTGGGCATCCTGGATCAACACGTGAAACGGAAAACTCTCCAGCCCGATCCGGGTCTGGGCCACCAGGGCGGACAACCTGAACACCCCCACCGCATAACCCAGGATCTCCGACGCCCGGGACTCTTTCCAGACCGGCAGCAGCAACAGCACTCCCCGCTGCCCCTCCTTGTCCTGGACCAGATCAATGGGCGGACTGGCGGTGATGTTGCCACTCAAGGCGGCTTTTTTCAGACTCTCCCGCCGCACCGGATGGGACCACAGATCAAACCCCAGGGCCGTTTCGTTCCCCGGATAGGGCTCCACCAGATGGACCGGAACATGTTCGTCCCGCTCTCCGGCCCTGACCAGCCTCCCCTCCGGGGAGCGTTCGGTGAAATGATAGCCGGGAAACCAGAGGCGTCCCTCCCCTTCCACGACTGCCCGCTCCCGGCCCGCAACCCGGGGGGCCCACTCCAGGGCCTGGATCTCCGGATGGCTCTCCAGCAGTCGCCGGGCATAACCGGAAAACCTGCTCCGGGTCACATGCTCCACGCTCCCCAGGAAGCCCGCCAGACCACTCATCAGGTCCACCTGCTGGCTGATCTGACGTTGCAGGCGCTGGGCGAACTCCCGGGCATCCGACAACAGATTCTGCCGACTCTCCTGTTGTTCCTGACTGCTTTGCAGCAGAAACCCCCCTTCGGCCACCAGCAGGGTACACCCCAGGGCCAGCAGGATCGGCAGACGCCGTTCCCGTCCCCCTTCTTCTTTCTGTCTGCCGAAGCGGTCGCTCCACAGCAAAAACAGCGGGGTCAGCAGCATCACCCCCAGGGCGTCCCCCACCCACCAGGTCAATCCGGTGAACGGGGCGGATTCCAGGGGAATCACCCCTCTGACCACCAGGGCCGCGGCCCCGATGCCGGCGTTGAGCAGACAGGCCAGCGGCCCTCCAAGCAGAAGCAGCCGTAGAATCTGCCCCCCATCGATCAGCAGCGTCTCCACCTGGGCGAAGCGCCGCACCAGCCAGGCCCCCAGCCACGCCTGGGCCACTCCCCCCAGGGAGACGGCCACGGGCAGGCCGATGAACTCCCACGGCGTGCGCCACCAGTCGGGATCCGGAATGTTGTAGAAATTGACCAGCAGCGCCCCAGCCAGCAAACCCGGGGCGATCCGTGGGCCGTGCAACAGCAAACCCGCCAGAGCCACCCCGGCTGGCAACCACAGCACCACCGGATAGAGGGTGGGATAAAACGCGATCAGTTTGGAAACGATCCCGGTGAGCAGATAGCCCAGGCCGAACACCAATTGAGAAAAAAGGCCAGATCCTGACAAGTGATTCACAACCTGCTCCGCCATTCAGTCCAGAAAGTTCCCGGCATCGTTTGCCAAGGGGCATTGCCTTGCCATCCCGACCGATTCTATGCTGTATCGACCAGGTTGGAATCTGACACCCGATTTGACACAAGTTTGCGGCCAGAAGGGACATAAAATCAAGCATCCCATGGCATCACAAGAGAAAATTCTGCAACCCGCCAGCCACCGGAGTCCGGAATCTTGGCCATCATGGAATTCATCACCCCGCTGCATGTGCGCGCCAAACGGGACTACGTGGCCCGGGTGGTGGCTCACGACAAGGCCGCGTGCGCCACAAAAGCCAAACAGTGGGGCGCGGACTACTGGGACGGGGAGCGCCAGTATGGCTATGGGGGCTATCGTTACGATGGCCGCTGGCATTCGGTGGCGCAACGCATGGCCGCCCACTACGATCTGACCCCGGAGAGCCGGATCCTGGATGTGGGCTGTGGCAAGGGTCATCTGTTGTACGAGTTCACCCGGGCGGTGCCGGGCATGACGGTGGCGGGTCTGGACATCTCCCCCTATGCCCTGGAACACGCCAAAGAGGAGATCCGACCCTTTCTGACCCTGGGCAACGCGGTGGCCCTGCCCTATCCGGATCACCATTTCGATCTGGTCTACTCCATCACCACGCTCCACAATCTCTTCTGCCACGAACTGGAACCGGCCCTGCGGGAGCTCCGGCGGGTGGGGAGAGACCACCGGTTCATCGTGGTGGAGTCCTACCGGAACGAACGGGAAAAGGCCAATCTGCTCTACTGGCAGCTCACCTGCGAGAGCTTCTTCACCCCCGCCGAATGGCAATGGTGGTTCGACCATTGCGGCTACGACGGGGATGCGGAATTCATCTATTTTCCATGAACCGGTCCCGGATTCTCATTCTCGGCGGTTCGGGCTACATCGGGCGACGGATGTACGACCATCTCGGCCCCTCCCGGGCCCGGGCCACCCATCACACCCGCCCCTTTCCCGGCAGTCTCGCCTGGGATCCGGCCTGCCTGCTCTCCGACGACTGGCTTGAAAAACACGGCCCCTTCTCCCACGCCCTGATTCTGTTCGGCGCCACCCGGGTGGAGGCCTGCGCCCGGGATCCGGAGGGGTCGGACCGGATCAACATCACCCGGGTCCAGGAGACCATCCGCGCCTGTCTGATCCGGCGCATCCACCCGGTGTTCACCTCCTCGGATGTGGTCTTCGACGGCCAGAAAGGTCACTACTCCCCGGAGGATCCCCCCTCTCCCCTGGTCCGCTATGGGCGTCAGAAGTTGACCATCGAACGGTTTCTCCAGGAGTCCGGAGCGGACTGCACCATCGTGCGACTCCCCAAGGTCTACGACGCGGATCCTGCCAGCCCCGGGCTGCTGACCCACTGGTGGCAGGCCATCAGGCAGGGCCAGCCGATCCGTTGCGCCGCCGACCGGATCTTTTCGCCGGTGAGCGTCACCGATGCGACCCGGGGTCTGACCGCCCTCATCGATCAGGGTCTGACCGGCCTGTGGCATCTCGGCGGACCCCGGGCCATCTCCATGGCGGAGCTCTTTTCCCTGCTGCTCGACCGGTTGCGGGCCACGGGCATCCCTCTGCCGCCCATCGAGCACACCGTATGCCGCATCAACGATCTGGGATTCCTCGAAACCTGGCCGCAGGACATCTCCCTGGATCCCGCCCCCTGGATCCGGGCCACCGGCATCCAACCCCGCACCCCTCTGGAAATGGTGGAATCGTTTATCGCACGCCTGCAATTGCCTTTTGGCCACCAGTGGGGTTAATCTGCTCCCACCAGATGGCAGCGTTTCTTTCGTTCCAACCTTCCTGAAAACAGGGCAACGTGACTCCATGACCTCCAGCAACCCCCGCTTCCCGCAGACTGCGCCACCTTCCGCGCCCCTGGGGCAGGCGCCTGAGGAAGAGATCAGCCTGCTTGACCTGTGGCGGATTCTGATGGACCAGAAATGGATGATCGTGCTGGTCACCCTCCTGGTCACCTCTGGCGCCATCGTTTACGCCCTCCTGGCCACCCCGGTATTTCAGACCAATGTCCTGCTGGAATTCGCCGGGGAGGATGCCAAGAAAGGGGGGGGAGCACTGGCGCAACTCGGAGGTCTGGCCGCCATGGCCGGCATCTCCGTGGGTGGCGGCGGCACCTCCAAGGACGCGGCCATCGCCAAACTGAGATCCCGCATCTTCATCCAGGAGTTCATCCAGGACGACAACCTGTTGCCCATCCTCTTCGAAAAATCCTGGGATCAGAACACCAAAAACTGGATCGTCGAAGATCCGACAAAAATACCGACCTACCAGCAAGGTGTGGAAATTTTCCTGAAGAGCATCCTCAAGGTCAACGAAGACAAAAAAACCGGTCTGATCACCCTGACCATGGAGTGGAAAAACGCAGCGCAAGTCACCCGCTGGGCCAATCTGCTGGTGGAGCGGATCAACCGCCATCTGCGGACCCTCGCCATCGAGGAGGCGAAACGGAATATCGACTATCTCAACAACGAACTGGCCAAAACCACCTTCGTGGAGCTCAAACAGGTGATCGCCACCCTGCTTGAGGATCAGATCAAAAAGATCATGCTGGCCAATGGCCGACCGGAGTACGCCTTCAAGATTCTGGACCCGGCGGTGGTTCCGGAGAGACGCATCTCCCCCAAACGGGCGCTGATCGCGATGCTCGGCGGTGTGCTGGGGGGATTCCTGGGGGTGGCGCTGGCCTTTTTGCGCCACAGGATTCAACAGTCCAGAAACACCCCTCCCGGCATCGTCGCCCCGACCCGACACTCCCTCAAAAAAGAACCCATGATTGACTCGCAAGGTTGAATGCTCATGTTTCAAGATCGCGCCCGCGTGCAAGAGACCCTGAATGCCGGATTTCACGGCCATCCGGTCCTGGTGGCCGGAGACCTGATCCTGGACCGTTACATCTGGGGAGAGGTCTCCCGCATCTCGCCGGAGGCGCCGGTGCCGGTGGTGCGCATCCTGCGGGAGAGCTCCCGATGTGGCGGCGCGGCCCATGTGGCGGTGAATCTGGCCAATCTGGGACTCGTTCCCCGCATCTGCGGCTGGGTGGGAGAGGATGAGGAAGGCAGGCTGCTCAAGCGCCTGCTGGGTCAGGCCGGAGTGGCCACCGGGGGGATCCACTCCCTGCCGGACCGGCCCACCATCGCCAAGACCCGGGTGATCGGCGGACGACAACAGATGCTCCGCCTCGATCTGGAACAGACCGATCCGGTCTCCGAGGCGGTGTGGTCCAACTTTGTCCAGCATGTATTGACCGAGTTGCACCGGGAGCCCCGACCCGGAGCGGTGATTTTGTCGGATTACGGCAAGGGGACTTTGGCCGAGCCGGTCTGTCAGGCGATCATTCAGCAGGCCCGGGCCATCGGTGTTCCGGTGCTGGTGGATCCCAAGGGGATGCATTACGACAAATACCGGGGCGCCACCACCCTGACCCCCAACCGGCGGGAGCTGGCGGAAGCCATTCCCATGGCCGGGGGGGATCTGGAACGGCTGCTGGCGGCGGGCGAGCTGTTGCGGCAACGGATCGAAGCCGACTTTCTGGCGGTCACGTTGAGCGAGCTGGGCATCGCCCTGCTGGAAGGGGAGGAACCCCCGATCCGCATTCCGGCCACGGCCCGGGAGGTGTTCGACGTTTCCGGAGCCGGGGACGCGGTGATCGCCGTGCTGGCCGCGGGCATGACCGCCGGACTGCCCCGTCTGGACGCTCTGCATCTGGCCAATCTGGCGGCGGGCGTGGTGGTGGGCAAGGTGGGAACCTCCCCCATCTACCGGGAGGAACTCATGGCCGCCCTCTTCTCGGAAGAGGCCCTGGCCCAGGCCGACAAAATCAGCCCCAACCTGGAAAACGCCCTCTCCCGCATCGAGGCGTGGCGTCAGAAAGGGGAGAGGCTGGTCTTCACCAATGGCTGTTTCGATCTGCTGCACGCCGGTCATGTCACCTATCTGGAAAAGGCGCGCAATCTGGGCAACCGTCTGATCGTGGGTCTCAACACCGACCGGTCGGTCCAGGCCATCAAGGGCCCCACCCGCCCGGTGATCCGTCAGGAGGACCGGGCCCGGGTGCTGGCGGCTTTGGCCTCGGTGGACATGATCCTGTTGTTCGACGAGGAGACCCCCATCGAACTGATTCGCGCCATCCGGCCAGAAGTGCTGGCCAAGGGGGCCGACTACACCGCGGATCAGGTGGTCGGCGGCGGAGAGGTTCCCTCCTGGGGAGGCCGCGTGGCCCTGATCCCTCTGGAACCGGGACGCAGTTCCAGCAATATTCTGCATCACATTCAAGCCACCAAGGGAGCATCGTGACCAGCATGTACATCGTGACCGGAGGCGCCGGATTCATCGGCGCCAATCTCGTGGCCGCCCTCAATCGCCGGGGGGATACCAACATTCTGGTGGTCGATGACCTGAAACAGGGAGACAAGTTTCTCAATCTCCGGGATCTGGTCATCGCCGACTACATGGACTTGAGCGAATTTCGCGAGCATGTGCGTTCTGGCCGGTTGCGCAACACCCGGATCCGGGGGATTTTCCATCAGGGGGCCTGCTCCGACACCATGGAGTACGATGGCCGCTACATGATGGACAACAACTACACCTGCTCCAAGGAGCTGTTCCACTTTGCCATGGAACAGAACACCCCGTTCATCTACGCCTCCAGCGCGGCGACCTACGGGGGCTCCCGGATCTTCACCGAACACCCGGACAACGAAAAACCCTTGAATGTCTACGGCTACTCCAAGCTGCTTTTCGACCGGTACGTGCAGCATCAACTGCAGCTCACCCGCTGCACCGCGCCCGTGGCGGGATTGCGCTATTTCAACGTCTACGGCCCCCGGGAGGAGCACAAGGGCCGCATGGCCTCGATGATCCATCAGATGCACCAGCATATCCTGACCGGCGGGGTGGTGAAGCTGTTTTCCGGCAGCGGCGGGTACGGGGATGGAGAACAGCGCCGGGATTTCATCTACGTCGAGGATGTGGTCAAGGTGAATCTCTTTCTGTCCGACAGCGGCTCGGTGCAGGGGATCTTCAATGTGGGCACGGGGGCAAGCCGCAGTTTCAACGACGTGGCCCGCACCCTGATCGCCGGTCTGGGACGGGGGGAGATCCGGTACGTCCCCATGCCGGAGGTGTTGCGGGAGAAATATCAGAGCTTCACCCAGGCGGACGTCTCCCGGTTGCGCGCCGTGGGTTACGACGCCCCGTTCCACACCCTGGAAGAGGGGATCGGGGGGTTTGTGGCCGCCAGGGAGCGCGCCGGCTCATGAATTCCGCCGGGGCGATCCTGGTGGTCGGTCCTTCCTGGGTGGGTGACATGGTGATGGCCCAGGCGCTGTTCAAGACCCTCAAGACCCTCCAGCCGGATTGCCCCATCGATCTGCTGGCCCCGACCTGGACCCTGCCTCTGGCGGCCCGCATGCCGGAGGTCCGCGCCGGCATCCCCCTGCCCGTGGCCCACGGCGAGCTTGGCCTGGGAAAACGCTGGCGGGTGGGCCGGAGTCTGAACGGCGTCTACGGTCAGGCGATTCTGCTGCCCAACTCCTTCAAATCCGCGCTGGTCCCCTGGTTTGCCGCCACTCCCCGACGCACCGGATTTCGTGGAGAGTTCCGTTTCGGTCTGATCAACGACCCCCGCGCCCTGGACAAAAAACGTCTGCCCCGCACCGTGGACCGTTTCGTGGCCCTGGGTCTGCCGGCGGAGACCCCCCTGCCCGCTCCCCTGCCCCTGCCCCGCCTCGTCGCCTCCGCCGGGTCCGGGGAGGCCATCCTCCAACGGCATGGTCTCTTTGGCCAGGGGCCTGTGCTGGCGTTGTGCCCCGGAGCGGAATACGGTCCGGCCAAACGCTGGCCGGAAAGACACTTCGCCGCCATTGCCACGGAGCGGCTCCGGGAGGGCTGGCGGGTGGTGGTGCTGGGCTCGGGCAAGGAACAGGGGCTGGGAGAGGCGATCCTGACCGGATCCCCTGCCGGATCCGCCAACCTGGCAGGCCGGATCTCCCTGGGGGAGGCCATCGACGTGCTGGCGTCCGCTGCCGCCGTGGTGACCAACGATTCGGGACTGATGCATGTGGCCGCGGCGCTGGATCGCCCCGGGGTGGCGATTTTCGGCTCCTCGGATCCGGGTCACACCCCGCCGCTGGGGGGGTGTCTGCGGATCCTCTCCCTGGGTCTGGCCTGCGCGCCCTGTTTCAAGCGCCACTGTCCGGAAGGGACCACCCGCTGTCTGGAGGAGATCACCCCGGCCATGGTCCTGGAGGCGCTGCCGTGAATCTGACCCCCCTGCGTTATCGCCTGGAATGGCTCTTGTTGCAGGGAGTCATCTCCTGGGTCCGTCAGGGGGATCTGCCCGCCGCCTATGCCCGGGCCAGACGACTGGCCCGGCTGGGACAACGGCTGCTCTCCCGGGAGTGGGCCTGGGCCAATGCCAATCTGGCCATGATCTACGGAGAAAATCTCACGGCGGAACAGCGGGAGCGTCTGGCGGCCCTGGCGTTCGAAAACATCTTCTGCAGCCACATGGAGTCGATCCGGGTCCACGAGATCACCTTCCGGGACGCGAACGTGGAGCGGCTTCTGGCCGCCCGCGCCCTGGGTCGGGGGGTGATCGTGGTCGGGGTGCATGTGGGCTCCTGGGAGCCTGGCCTGAAACGGCTGGGCAGCCATGTCGCCCCCACGGCGATTCTCTATCGCCACGCCAACAACCCCTTGAGCGAAAAGCGGTTCATGGAGCTGCGCGCCGGCTACGGGGTGGAGTGGATCTCCCGGCAGAACACCCGGGAGATCGTGCGGGCCATGCAGGAGCGCAAGGTGATGGGATTCATGACCGACATCAACACCCGGGAAGGAGGGATCACCGCGCCCTATCTTGGGGTACCGGCCCAGTGTCCGCCGGGTCCGGCCCGACTGGCGATGAAGTTCAACACGCCGCTGGTACCCATCATCGCCACCCGGTCCGGTCCGGGTCAGGCGGTCTTTAGGGTCGGCGAGCCCATCGAGCCTTTGCGGGGGGATGCCAGCGATCAGCGCATCACGGCCCTGACCACGGAGATCAACCACGCCTTCACCGCCTGGGTGCACGAATACGCCGAACAGTACAACTGGCTGCACGCCCGCTGGCGCGCCCGACCCGACGGCTCCCTGTGGCGTCCCGAGGATGCGGCCCGGGCCAATCCCTCCCCGGCCCACCCCTCCTCCCGGGTGCTGGAGCTGCTGCAGACCACGCCATGAATCTGCTGCTGATCAAGACCTCCTCCCTGGGGGATGTGCTCCACACCCTGCCGGCCCTGCGGGAGACCTTCCGGCATCGTCCGGAGATCCGGGTCCACTGGGTGGTGGAAGAGGCATTCGCCCAGATCCCCCTTTGGGCCCCGAACGTGGTGCGTGTTCTGCCGGTGGCGTGGCGACGCTGGCGGCGTCACCCCTGGGAGGCGTGGCGCTCCGGGGAGCCGGGACGCTTTCTCGACACCCTGCGCTCCGTACCCTTTGACCGGATACTCGATGCCCAGGGATTGATCAAAAGCGCCGTCATGGCCCGTCTGGCCACAGGAGAGATCCACGGACTGGACCGGGCCTCGGCCCGGGAGCCCTGGGCCGCGGCCCTGTATCATCAAACACACCGGGTGACGCCGCAACTGCATGCCGCCGAGCGGTTGCGTCTGCTCTTCGCCCAGGCGCTGCAACTGCCCTCCCCCCACGGACCACCGGATTTCGCCCTGGATCCGACCCGCTGGCCGGCTCCGGCATCGAGCCGGCCCTATGTGGTTTTTCTCCACGGCACCACCTGGCGATCCAAGCTCTGGCCGGAGTCCCACTGGCAGGAGCTGGCCCGGCTGGCCAGCCAGGCCGGCATCACCGTCTCCCTTCCCTGGGGCAACGAGACGGAGCGTCAACGGGCCGAAACCATTGCCGCCGCCGCCCCGGAGGTGTGTCGGGTGCTGCCCCGTTGCACCCTGGAGCAACTGGCCGCCCATCTGGCCCATGCGCATGGGGTGATCGCCACGGATACCGGTCCGGCCCATCTGGCCGCCGCCCTCGGCGTGCCCACCGTGGGACTTTACGGTCCCACCCCCACGGAGCGGATCGGCATCGTCGGCCCCAGGGTCCGTCATCGGATCGGCCTCTGTCCTCGCGCCCCGTGCCGGCAGCGGGTCTGTCCCCTCGCCGACCAGCCGGACCTCTGTCTGCGCTCCCTGGAACCCGGCCCGATCTGGGAAACCCTGCGGGAGCTGGTCCGGTCATGACCCTGCCTTTGTCTCTGGTGGTGATCACCCAGGATGCGGCGGAGCAACTGCCCGCCTGTCTGGAAAGCGTCGATTTCGCCGCCGAAATCCTGGTGGTGGATTCCGGCAGCCGGGACCACACCCTGGAAATCGCCGCCGCCGCAGGCGCCCGGGTGATCCGGCAGGCGTGGCTGGGATATGGTCCCCAGAAACATTTCGCCGTGACCCAGGCCCGACATGACTGGGTGTTGTGTCTGGACGCCGACGAACGTTTGAGCCCTCTTCTGCGGGAGGCGATCCGCAACGAATTGGCCGGATCACCCCGTTTTCACGCCTATCGTTTCCCCCGTTGCAACCGTTTCCTGGGGCGCTGGTTGCGGCACGGGGAGGGGTATCCGGACCATCAGTTGCGGCTGTTTCACCGGGAGCATGGTCAGTGGCGCCAGGATCCGATCCACGAAGGGGTGGACGTCCGGGGTCCGGTGGGCACCCTGACCGGGGATCTGCTGCACGAGTCAGCCCAGACCCTGGAAAGTTATCTCGACAAACAGAACCGTTACACCACACTCCAGGCCCGGCATATGATCGCCCAAGGCCATCGACCGGGTGTGTTGCGGGTGGTGTTCAGTCCCCTGGTCCGGTTCATCAAGTTCTATTGTCTGCGGTGGGGATTTCTCGATGGTCTGCCGGGCTTGATTCACATCGCCATCGGGTGTTTCAACAGTTT
>JADGAB010000280.1 GCA_015232245.1 Magnetococcales bacterium
ATTCCCTCGCCCGCCCGCCCGGCAGGCCGCGAAGCGGCGCCTTTTCAGTCGTGCGTCCCGCATTGCCGCCGGGTCTGAAATTCAACATCCCGAAATGGTTGCGGTTTAACTCTCATTAACAACGAAGAAGAATGGTCGAAGCCCAGTGCCTGCAAACGTGATTCAGACAGAAAAATGATCCGTTCCTGCCGTCCTGTCCCCCTGTCCGATCTGCGTTTGACCCTCTTTTTCACCGCCTCCCTTTCCCTGACCGAGTGGGACCGTTTGGGCATGCTGGAGCGGGAGACCGCTCTTTATCTGGCCCTGCGTCCTCATTTGGGGGGAATCTCCTTTGTCACTTATGGGGATGGCCGGGATCTGGACTACCGCTCCCGGTTGCCGGGCATCGATATCGCCTGCAACCGCTGGAAACTCTCCTGGCCCTGGTACTGGCGCTGGCTGGCCGGCGTGCCGGCGCGCTGGAAATCCGGACAGGTGATTTTCAAAAGCAATCAGATGCCCGGGGCGGATACGGCCCTGGCCCTGGCGCAACGCTTTGGCAAACCCTGCATCGCCCGTTGCGGTTATCTGCACTCCGTGGCCATGACCCTCCGGCATGGCCCGGACTCCCCGGAAGCCCGACGCGCCCTGGAACGGGAAGGACAGGTGTTCCGCGGCGCGGATCGGGTGGTGGTCACCACCCCCCTGATGGCCGAAACCGTCACCCGTCTGCACCAGGTTCCTGGAGACCGGCTGCGGGTCATTCCCAATTATGTGGATGTGGAACGGTTTGCCCCGGCATCCCCCGAAGAGAGGCCGGAAGGCAGAATGGCCCGGGTGCTGTTCGTCGGGCGGCTGGATGCCCAGAAGGATCCGTTGTTGCTGGTGCGGGCGCTGGCCGGGGAGAAGGCGGAATTGTGGTTGATCGGAGAAGGCCCCTTGCGGGAGGATCTGGCTGCCGAGGCCCGGGAACTGGGGGTGGCGTGCCGGTTTTTCGGAGTGGTGCCCCATGCGCAACTGCCGGAGTGGATGGGGCAGGCGGATCTGTTTGTGCTCCCCTCGCCCCATGAGGGGCATCCCAAGGCCCTGCTGGAGGCCATGGCCTGCGGCATGGCGGTGGTGGGCCGGAACGACGCTCCGGGAGTGCGCGAGGCGATTGCCCATGAACAGACCGGCCTGTTGTGCGATCCCACCCCCGCAGGGATGCGCTCCGCCATCCGGCGCATCCTCGATCATCCGGAACTCAAGGCGGCATTGGGGCGCCGGGCCCGCGACCAGGCGGCAAGGGAATTCTCCCTGGCGCGGATCGTGGAACAGGAGCTTGATTTGTTGCGGGACCTGCTCGCGGACCGGCAATGTTTTTTGCAAAAAAAGTCTTGACTCTATATATCGACGCGTCTACACTCATCGACATGAAAAACAACTACCGCAACGCCATACCCGACCACTGGCGGGCCATGTCCAAGGTGTTTATCGCTTTGGGGGATGAACATCGGCAACGCATTCTGTTGCTGTTCGAACCCGGAGAACGGCTCAACGTCGGCCAGATCGCCGAGGCCTCCACCCTCTCCCGCTCCACGGTCTCCCACCATCTCAAGGTGTTGCGGGACGCGGGAGTGCTGGGTTCGGAGAAGATCGGCAAGGAGGTGTGGTTCTGGATCGATCGGGCCTGGCTGTTGATGGTGCTGGAGAACGTGGTGGGTTATGTGCGGGATGCCACGTGAATTTTTTTGGGTAGATATATCGATATGTTTCGTTGCGTGATCATGTTCAATCGTTGCACTCCAGGCAGGGGAATTTCGTTATGATGCGTCCTGTGATCCGTTTTTTCTTGCGTTGGTTGGCCCGGATTCTGTTTCGCGTGCGGGTGGAAGGGAGTTGCGCGGGGTTGGATCAATCCCGGCTGCTGATCGTGGCCAACCATGAATCCTTTCTGGACGGTCTGTTGCTGGGACTGTTCCTGCCGTTCGATCCGGTGTTCATCGTGCATACCAGCGTGGTGAACTCCCGGTTTTTCCGGATGATCCTCTCCCAGGTGGATTATCTGGCGGTGGATACCACCCGACCTCTGGCCATGAAGCAGATCATCCGGCTGTTGGAGGCGGGACGACCGGTGATGATCTTTCCGGAAGGGCGGATCACCATCACGGGAAGCCTCATGAAGGTGTATGAGGGGCCGGCCTTTGTGGCGGCCAAGAGCGGAGCCACCATTCTGCCGGTGCGGCTGGACGGCACGGGACGGAGTTACTTTACCCGGGTCTCGGGCAAGGGGCCCCGGCATCTGCTGCCCCGTATCACCATCACCATGCTGCCGCCCACCGCCATTCCCATGCCGGAGGCCCCCATGGCCAAGCAGCGGCGTCGCAAGGCCGGGGAGGCGATGCGGCGTCTGATGCAGGAGATGTTGTTTTCTTCCCGTCCGCAACAGACCCTCTATTCCGCGTTGTGCGACGCGGTGGAGATCCATGGCCGGGGGCGTCGGCTGATCGAAGACATCAAGCAGATCGAGTATCGCTATCAGGATCTGCTCAAGATGACCCTGATGCTGGCCCGTCTGGTGGAACGGGCCACCCCAGAGGTGGCGCCGGGGGGACGGATCGCCCTGTTGCTGCCCAATCTGGCTCCGACCCTGGCGCTGGTGTTCGGGCTGTCGGCCCGGCGGCGGGTGCCTGCCATGCTCAACTACACCGCCGGCAGCGACGGCATGCAGGCCGCCTGTCTGGCCGCCGACACCCGTACCATCCTGACCTCCCGGGCCTTTGTGGAGCAGGCCAATCTGGTGGACAAACTGGCGGCCCTGCAGGGGATTCGGCTGCTCTATCTGGAGGATCTGCGCGCTGCCGTGACCCTGACGGACAAACTGTGGCTGATGGGCTACGCCCTGTGGTTTCCCAGAGCCTTCGAACTGCCGGTCTCTCCGGAGGCGGCGGCGGTGGTGCTGTTCACTTCCGGCTCGGAAGGCAAACCCAAGGGGGTGGTGCTGCCCCATCGGGCGCTTTTGGCCAACATCGCCCAGATCCGCGCCGTGATCGATTTCACCCCGGATGACAAGGTACTCAACGCCCTGCCGATTTTCCACTCCTTTGGCCTGACCGCCGGTTCCCTGCTGCCGGTGTTGAACGGCGCCGGGCTGTTTCTCTATCCCTCGCCGCTGCACTACCGGATCATTCCCGAACTGGCCTATGACCGGGCCTGCACCATTCTGTTCGGCACCAACACCTTTTTGGCCAATTATGGCAAGTTCGCCCACCCTTATGACTTCTTCCGTCTGCGCTACGTGATCGCCGGAGCCGAGAAGCTCACCGAACCGGTACGGGGGCTGTGGTTCGAGAAGTTCGGTCTGCGCATCTTCGAGGGGTACGGGGCCACGGAGACCGCGCCGGTGCTGGCGGTCAACACCCCCATGGCCTTTCGCAGCGGCACCGTGGGTCAACTGCTGCCGGGGATCGAGTATTGTCTGGAAACGGTGCCGGGCATCGACCGGGGGGGGCTTTTGCATGTGCGGGGACCGAATGTGATGGCGGGTTATTTCAAGGTGGAGCGACCCGGCGTGTTGCAGCCCCCCTCCTCGGTGATGGGGGAGGGGTGGTACGAGACCGGAGACATGGTGGAGGTGGACGAGGATGGTTTCCTGAGCATCGTGGGTCGGGTCAAACGTTTCGCCAAGGTGGCCGGGGAGATGATCAGCCTGGAGTCGGTGGAAAAACTGGCCTCCGCCGCCTCTCCGGAGCGGTTTCACGCCGCCTCCAGCCAGCCCGACCCCTCCAAGGGGGAGGCGCTGGTGCTTTTCACCACCGATGGACAGATGAACCGGGAGTCGTTGCTGCTCAAGGCCCGGGCCCTGGGCTATCCGGAACTGGCCGTGCCCCGCAAGATCGTGCATGTGGATGTTCTGCCCCTGTTGGGCACGGGCAAGACCGATTACGTCACCCTCAAGCGCATGGCGGAGGCGGTGTGATGAACGCGCTGCGGCGCAGATTCCTGAGGCAAACCCTGACGCTCCTGGGGACCGGTGTGGCCGGATGCGCGCCTGTGCGTCTGTGGAATCCGTGTCATGATGATTTGCCGGAGGAGCTGGCCAACCATCCCCTGGTGCAAAGAGCCTGGGAGGGGATCGATCCGAAGCGCTTTTGGGACTGCCATGTCCACCTGGCGGGCAACGGGGATGGGGGAAGCGGCATCCGGCTCTCTCCCGATATGGACTCCCTGTGGCATCCGGTGCTGTATGCCATGCGGGCCTTTTATCTCAACGCCGGTTGCGTGGATCAGACCCCGGGCCGGGTGGATGCCAGTTACGTGGCCC